>NZ_MNQY01000030.1:0-60997 GCF_001915675.1 Parabacteroides sp. merdae-related_45_40
CGATGGTACTGCGTAACAGTGGAAGAGTAGGTAGCCGCCGTCTTGAAGAAGGCGATAGCCGATGGAGAGGAGTCAGTCCGTAAGGGGTGACTCCTTTTTCTGTTTTTATTTATTCGATTCTGATTGGATAAATAAAATAAGATGTATATATTCGCTCCCTATAACTTAATAATGTGTTGTATGGTTAAGAAGTGGATATTCCCTTTATTGATTGGGGTTTGTTTAATCAATACGTCTATGGCACAAGAAAATCCGATTTTATTATTCCCAAAAGGGGCGCCGGGAGAAACTATTAAATTAATAGAGAAAGCTGATACGGATGGTGGAAAAACCGGTGGTGAGAGTGTTTTGCGTATTACGAATGTGAGTGAGCCAACGATTACTATATATCATGCTCCGGATGAAGTGGCCTCGGGTGCCGCTATGATTGTCTGTCCCGGTGGTGGTTACAATATTTTAGCTTATGATTTGGAAGGTGATGAAGTCTGTGAATGGCTTAATAATCTTGGAATAACTGCGGTCTTACTTAAATACCGGGTTCCAAGACGGGAAGGACTGGAAAAACACGAAGCTCCTTTGCAAGATGTACAGCGTGCGATTGGTTATGTTCGAGCGAACGCTGAGAACTTGAATATAGATCCAAAGCGAATCGGTGTGATGGGATTCTCGGCTGGTGGCCATTTAGCTGCCATGGTTAGCAATAATTTTTTGAAACGTACTTATCCGGCTATTGATGCTACGGATAAAGTAAGTTGTCGTCCGGACTATTGTTTATTGGTTTATCCTGCTTATTTAGATGGAGAGAATTTCCAATTGGCACCAGAGTTAAAGGTTTCATCTGCCACACCTCCAACCATGTTAATTCAAGCGGAAGATGATAAATCTTATATCAACAGTAGTATTTTCTATTATTATGCCTTAAAGGAAGCTGGTGTTCCGGCATGGATGCATTTATATAGTCAAGGTGGCCATGGATATGGGTTACGAGATACGGGAGCGTCTGTAAATGAATGGCCGGATCGGGCTGAAGATTGGTTTCGTGAGATCGGTCTGATCGAATAGAACTCCAGATATCTTTTCTGGAGACTTGCGGAGTAGATTCTTAAATCGATTGCGCAATTTATTTATTACTAGTTTATTATTGATGGTAAACGTAGTAAAAGCGTAGTCCGGGAAAGCGTGTTCTATAGCATATCGTATCTTTGAAGTAGTGAGTTTATTGCTGTTCTCTGTTATTCGGGCTTTTTTTGAAGTAAAAAAGCTAAGTTATGAAATTCCTTAAAAGTTCAGTTTTATTTATTTCAATGGCATGTATAGTGCCTGTTTGTTCGATAGCGAGAGAAAAAAGTGAGAGAATCACAAGAGCTGAGATTGAACAGAAAAGTGCGGATGAATTTATAAATGGTCTGATGAGTCGAATGACCGTTGATGAGAAAATCGGTCAATTGAATCTTCCTAGTTATGGAAACGTAATGCCAAATCCTAAAAAGAGTGAGATAGCCAGTCGTATTGTACGAGGAGAGGTTGGTGGTATATTTAATATATTCGGTGTCGATGCGATCCGGCAGTTACAAGAAGTTGCGGTTAAAGAAAGTCGATTGGGGATTCCTATAATTGTTGGCGCTGATATTTGTAATGGTTATAAAACCGTTTTTCCCATTCCTCTAGGTCTTTCGTGTAGTTGGAAACCGGAGAATATAGAAGAGGTCGCTCGAATTTCCGCAAAGGAAGTTGGTGCTGATGGTATCTGTTGGACATATAGCCCGATGGTCGATATATCTCATGATGCCCGGTGGGGACGAGTAAAGGAAGGAGCGGGCGAGGATCCGTTTCTTGGAGGTATAATGGCTCAAGCATGGGTGCGTGGTTATCAAGGCAATGATTTATCGGCTGATACGACTCTTATGGCATGTGTAAAGCATTATGCGCTTTATGGAGCGGCCGAGGCTGGCCGGGATTATAATACGGTAGATATGAGCCGTGTGACTGCCATGAATTATTACATGCGTCCTTATCAAGCTGCTGTAGAAGCAGGAGTAGGAAGTATCATGACTTCATTCAACGAATTTGAAAGTATCCCCGCGACCGGAAATACTTGGCTTCTTAATGACGTATTGCGTAAACAATGGGGATTTAACGGCTTTGTCGTGTCTGATTTTACGGCAATAGCGGAGATGGTAAACCATGGAATAGGTAATAGTCAGGAAGTCGGAGTCAAGGCGCTAAAGGCGGGTGTCGATATGGATATGATAGCGGACTGTTATCATGCCGTATTAAAGAAATCATTGGAAGAAGGGAAAATAACAGAGGCTGAGATTGACTCTGCTTGCCGGAGAATACTAATCGCAAAATATCAATTGGGATTGTTCCATGATCCATATAAATATTGTAATCCGAAAAGAGCCGCCAAAGAGTTCTTGTCGGTAAATAATGTATCTGCGGCCCGTCGTATTGCGGCGGAGTCTTTCGTGTTACTTAAAAATGATAATAATCTGCTTCCACTTAAAGGATGTCGTAAGGTCGCTGTAGTCGGTCCTTTAGCGGATAGCAAGGCGAATATGGCTGGATCGTGGAAATATGATGAGCAGACTAAATCTTATCATGGATTGGTAGAGGATTTACAGGAATCTTTGGGAAATGGAGTAGAGGTTGTTTTTGCAAAAGGCAGCAATCTAGTCGATGATCCCGTTTATGAAGCGAACTTTACGGATCAAAATCGTTCAACCCGGGATGATAGAAGCGATGAACAATTAATCGCCGAGGCCCTAAAAGTGGTGGAAGGCGCTGATGTGATTATCGCTGCTTTGGGTGAATCGATAGATATGAGTGGAGAAGGCGCTAGTAGAGCCATCCTTGAAATGCCGCAAACGCAGAAAAAATTACTGGATGCTATCCAAAAGACAGGAAAGCCGATCGTAATGGTACTTTTTACCGGAAGACCTTTGGTATTACAATCCGAGGAAAAGCAGGTGAATGCGATCTTGAACGTATGGTTCGGTGGTACGGAAGCAGGAGCGGCTATTGCCGATGTCTTGACCGGAAAGGTTTCTCCGACAGGGAAGTTAACCATGTCTTTTCCTCGTGTAACAGGCCAATGTCCGATCTATTATAATCATAAGATGACAGGACGCCCTATGTCTCCCGATGCTTGGTACACTCGTTATGTCTCCAATTATATAGATGTGTTGAATGAGCCTCTTTATCCATTTGGTTACGGCTTGAGCTATACGACTTATACGTATGGCGATGTATCTTTGAATATGAATTCTATGGATGCAAATGGAAAAATTCAAGCATCCGTGATTGTTACCAATACCGGGGCTCAGGATGGAGAGGAAATCGTACAGCTTTATTTACGTGATATCGTACGCAGCATAACCCCTCCGGTCCAAGAATTGAAAGGATTCAAGCGAGTTGCGTTAAAAGCGGGAGAAAGCAAGAAAGTAACCTTTGATATTGATGTGGATATGTTGAAATTCTACGATTCAACCTTAGATTATGTCGCTGAGCCGGGTGAGTTTCAGGTAATGATCGGTGGAAATAGTAAAGAGGTGAAAACAGCTTCGTTTACATTAAAATAATCCTAATCGGAAGGAATCAGTTATGGGTCTTTGCTAAATTCGAAATTATATGTATCTTTGCCAAAAGAAATATTACAAAACCATGGGGATGACCGGTTTTGACAGCGGGTAGAAGTGGTTTGTAAGCATGTAGTGCGTGGTTGGCTTGCACTTAAATCTCAGACAACGAACAATTAACTGGCGAAAATAATTACGCTCTCGCGCTTAATCCCTGCAAAAGTTGCGGGGACGTGACATCACCCGGATGCTGTGGCTCCGAAGCGTTCCGATCAGGTGGTGCAGCAATATCGGAGATAGTTTGAGATAAGCCTCGGGTCTCAGGCGAAACTTTAGAGGATAAGGGATGAGTGGGTGGCTTCGGTCTTGCTCTTCCCCGACAATGAAGGCGAAGATAAACATGTAGAAAGCAAATTAATTCCTCGTTTGGACGAGAGTTCGAATCTCTCCATCTCCACGGAATGAAAAAAGGCCTTACGGATTGTCCGTAAGGCCTTTTTTCATTCATTGTAAACCCATTTATAAGGAGGTGGCGGTACGTATGGACCAGCCTTTTGATGGGGTAATATATCAACCGATTTGACGATTACGTTATTACCTTTCTGGGTACAAACCAGACATTTTGAACGTAATTTCCTTTTAGCCATGTTGAAGACGATATTCGGATTGAAATGAACTCCGTTTATACGAGTCTCAAAATGTAAATGCTCGGTAGTAGCCCTGCCAGTACGTCCGGTTAAGGCGATCGGTTGTCCGGCGAGAACACGATCTCCGGGTTTAACCAAGTTCTTGGAGTTGTGGCTATAGATCGTTTCCAGTCCATTATAATGGCGAACAACGATAACGTTGCCATAGGCGGCGAATGGTTTCGCCATCCTGACAATACCATCGAAAGCAGACACGATCGTATCGTTGGCACAAGTTTTGATATCTACTCCGGAATGATGTCTTCTCCTTCCCCCGTAAGGAGAGATCACGTTTCCATTAGGAAGGGGAAATGCGTATTCCCCGGCGGGGATCAAGGATAAATCAATAATTTCCGTGTTATTCTCATCGAATAGCTTGGGGTCCTTGATCGCTATCTGGCTTTTATCACGGGGCGTAAAGGCTTCCGTGATATCTTTTCTAGGAGAATGACAAACCGCTAGCTCCGGAGCTTCCGGCAACATGAAATTGAAATCCACGACGGGAAGAGGAATATTTGCCGTAGGGAAATCCACAGTTTCGGGAGGGGCCGGGCGTGGAGCAGGCTTTTGCGTACGGCAAGACGCAAATAAAATTAGCGTAAGAATGAGTATTCCATTGTGTATTTTAGATGCCATTAGATATTGTTTTACCACAAAAGTATAAAAAAGCCTCTTTCAATGGCCTATATTTCCGATATGTTTATACTTCTTTTTATTCTTTGTGTTTTTTCTGATAGTTGAATTTGCCTACCTTTGTAAAGGTAAAATGGAGATATTATACGATGATTGAGGGGACTAGTTTGTCTCTTTGGTCAGGGAGGATGACGATATTGTATTTGCTGGCATTTCTCTAAACTGAAAACGACCAATTTAAAGTACACAGAGAAATAGACAATGCGAATACACCTGTATTTGGTGTGTTCCTTTGCCTTATTTCTGTTGTGTACAAGGCATTTGGTCGTGCCGCAGTTTGACGGGTTTAAGGTAAAGTGTAACACACCTTTTCTCAGATGTGGGTTTATTTATGAGATAAGATTACCTTAAAAACGGCTTTTGTATATGAAAGAACAAAAGGAGATACATATCGGTTCGTTAATAAAAGAGAAAATGGAAGAGCGGGGACTTTCGGTTTCCGATTTTGCCCATGCGTTGCATTATGAACGTACCAATATTTATAAGATATTTAAGCGAAGCAGTATCGATGTGGATTTGTTACTGCGTATATCGGAAGTCTTAGCCTATGATTTCTTGCGGGAGGTGTATTTAGCGGACGAACCCCGGCGATATTCAATCACTATAGAAGCGGACAAGGAAGATATAGAGGAGATCCGTAAATGGCTGTTAGAGAAAAGGCGTGAATAAGTTTCACGCTTTCGTGAAATAAGATCACGGTCGATATAAGACCGGTCACTTTGATTGTTTCTACATTTGACCGTCTCGATGTTTCATCATAACATTAGAGAAATAGGTTAAATCAAGGCCGTGCTCTTCTTGTTCCGTATGTGAATATAGGCAGGAAGAAAGCGGCCACTTTTTTCTTCTGTGTACGTGCACAATTCGATTATTTCCTTTATATTTGTCGATAAACAACGAATTGTTAACATTTCTAATATGAAAGTTCTAAAGACCGCCCTGCTATTCCTGATGTGCGTATCTTTCTCCTTCTCCTGTAAGGAAGGGGTAAAGGAAGTAAGGGTGCTGAAACTGGCGCACGGATTGCCCCCCAGCCATTCCGTCCATTTAGGATTGCTCTATATGAACGAGCGTCTGAAAGAGTTGTCCGGAGGAAAGATGAGCATGGATATTTATTCTTCCGCTCAATTGGGGTCCGAAAATCAATGTATAGAGTTGCTTCAAATAGGAAGTCTCGATATCACGAAAGTTTCCTCCGCCGCGTTGGAAGGATTTGCCGATCCGTTTAAGGTATTTGGCATACCTTATCTATTCCGTTCCCGTGAGCAGTTTTTCGAGGTGTTGGATGGTTCGGTAGGTAAACAGATATTGGGATCAACGGAACCTTATTGGTTTAGGGGACTCGCTTATTTTGACTCGGGGGCCCGTAGCTTTTATACGGTAAACAAGCAGATTCGTACTCCCGAGGATCTGAAAGGACTGAAGATCCGTGTGCAAAAGAGCCCGATAGCCGTGGAGATGATGAAGACATTCGGTGGTTCGGCTACTCCCGTGGATTGGGGTGAATTGTATACGGCCTTACAAAGTAATGTCGTGGATGGGGCCGAGAATAATACGCCTTCCGTGACAACAGCGTTCCATCATGAGGTGGTAAAATACTATTCAGTCAATGAGCACACGATGTGTCCGGACGTGATCATCATTAGCTTGGCTACTTGGCAGAAGCTGACGGAACAAGAACGTAATTGGCTGCGACAGGCCGCTGACGCCGCCGCTATTTATCAACGGAAACTTTGGGCGGAGCAAGAGAAGCAATCGCTAGAGGAGATGGAAGCGCATGGCGTAGAGATTATTTACCCGGATAAGCAGCCGTTTATGGATGCCGCCGCCCCGATGATCGAGCGGTTTAAGAATGATCCGGTTTTTCATGATTTAATTGATCAAATACAGAATACCCATGAGAAAGATAATTGATAAAGGATTGGAGCTATCGTTGATTTTCTTGATGGCTTTCTTGGTCGTGGATGTGCTATGGCAGGTATTAAGCCGGTATATTCTGGTTTCCCCGAGTTCCGTGACGGATGAATTGGCCGGATATTTATTGATCTGGGTGGGATTGTTGGGGGCCGCTTATGTATCCGGTAAAAATGAGCATCTAGCGATCGATTTATTGCTTCAACATATGCGTCCTTCCCGCAGAAAGCTCTTGCGATTGTTTATCTTCTTGATCGTATTTTTATTCGCTGTATTTGTATTGATCGTAGGAGGGGCTTGGCTGGTATACACTCGTTTTCATTTGGGAGTTACTTCGGCTTCCTTAGAGATTAATTTAGGATATGTGTATTTGGCATTGCCGCTAGGGGGATTGCTTACCGCTTATTATGCGATAGATAACGCGATCACCTTATTTCGTTCCTCTAATTCTTAAAAGACTGATGATATGGATATTATAGGTATACTCGTATTAGTGATAAGTTTCTTTTTCCTGCTGGTGGTCGGGGTTCCGGTAGCGTATAGCATCGGTGTGGCGGGTATATTGACGATGCTCGTGAATATAGACTCGCTTCCCGCCCTTACGACTTATGCGATGCGTATGGCTTCGGGTCTGGACAGTTTCGCTCTGTTGGCGATCCCGTTTTTTATATTGGCGGGGAATATCATGAATAGCGGAGGTATCGCCTTGCGCTTGATCGATTTCGCTAAAGTGCTGGTCGGACGGTTGCCCGGAGGACTGGCGGTGGTCAATGTCGTGGCGAATATGTTATTCGGGGCGATCAGTGGCTCTGCCGCCGCCGCTGCCTCTGCTATCGGGAGTATTATGACACCGGAGATGAAAAAGGCCGGTTACGATCCGAATTTCAGTGCCGCCGTAAATATCTCTTCCGCCACTACCGGCATGACGATACCTCCGAGTAATGTCTTGATCGTCTATTCCTTGGCGAGTGGTGGAGTCTCTGTATCCGCCTTGTTTATGGCTGGTTATCTACCGGGAATTCTTACGGGAGTGGCGATCATGATCGTAGCCGCTATGTTTGCCGCACGAAAGGGGTATCCGGTTGGCGTACGTGTTCCGTTCTCGGAGGCGACAAGGGTATTTTTCAGGGCTATCCCTAGTTTGATGCTATTGGTGATCGTGATCGGAGGAATCTTGGCGGGACTGTTTACGGCGACCGAGGCTTCGGCGATCGCTGTATTGTATGCGTTAATCCTCTCTTTTATCTATAAGGAACTTACTTGGGCTAAATTGCCGCAAGTATTATTGCGATCGGCCAAGACTACGGCCATCGTCCTTCTTCTGGTGGCGACTTGTACGGGTTTGTCTTGGATCATGAGTTATGAGAATATTCCTCAGACGGTAAGTGCCGCTTTGCTAAGTATAAGCGACAATCCGGTGGTCATCTTGATACTTATAAACGTGATCCTATTGATTGTCGGGATCTTTATGGACATGACGCCCGCTGTCTTGATCTTTACCCCGATCTTCCTGCCGATAGCGACGGGGCAATTGGGGATGGACCCGGTACATTTCGGGATCATGATGGTATTGAACCTTTGTGTGGGATTATGTACGCCACCGGTGGGTTCGGTATTGTTTATCGGATGTAGCGTAGCGGGGACAAAGATCGATCAGGTGATCCGTCCGTTGCTGCCGATGTTTGCGGCGATGGTTATTGTCTTGTTCTTGGTGGCCTTCTTGCCGGATTTAAGCTTATTGATTCCCCGGTTGTTCGGTTTGTGATGTTCCCCCATAGGGTCGAGGTAGCCTTGTGCTATAAATAGGGCAGTACTGTGTACGAAGTATTCCAGTACTTACGTGCTGAGTACCGCAATACTTCGTACAGAGTACTGTAGTACTTTAGCCACAGTACTGCGGTACTTTGTACACAGTACTGTGCTAACTGTAAGACGCTGTCTTTTTAATGTCCTTTGAACAGGGATAAGGCGATACCCATCTCCAATCCCCGTAGCTCGGCCAGACCCCGTAAACGTCCGATGCAGGAGTAGCCCGGGTTGGTTTTCTTCTTTAGGTCGTCTATCATTTGATGTCCATGATCCGGTCGCATGGCGATGGAGCATTGGCGGCGTTGTTGCAATTCCAGTAAGGCTTTCATGACACCGTACATATCCACATCGCCCTCCAGATGGTTCGCCTCGAAGAAATTACCCTCCGAGTCTCGTTGCGTGCTGCGGAAATGAACGAAATCGATCCGATCCCCGTAACGTTCCATGATCCCGGCCAAGTCGTTATCACTTCTGACACCGAAAGAACCTGTGCATAGGCAAAGCCCGTTGCTTGGATTCGGCACGGCCTCTATTAACTTCCGGAAATCATCTTCCGTGCTCAAGATACGGGGAAGCCCGAGAATGGAATAGGGGGGATCATCCGGATGTATAACGAGCTTGACACCGGCCTCGTCCGCCACGGGAGCTATTTCCCGTAAGAAATAGATCAGGTTCGAGCGAAGTCTCTCCGCGTCGATATCTTTATAACGGTCTAACGCTTCCCTAAACTGCTCGATCGTAAAAGTCTCTTCCGAGCCGGGTAGTCCGGCGATCATATTGCGAACCAACAGCTGGCGGTCTTCCTCGCTCATAGCGTCATAGCGTGCCTTGGCTTTCGCCTTGTCCGCCTCCGTATATTCGGCTTCCGCCGCCGGTCGTTTCAATATAAATAAGTCGAACGCCATAAAAGCCGCGCGTTCAAAGCGCAAGGCTTTGGAACCATCCGGCATCGTATAAGCCAAATCGGTACGAGTCCAGTCCAATACCGGCATGAAGTTGTAAGTAACTACCCGGATATCGCAAGCTCCCAGATTACGGATGCTTTGTTTGTAGTTCTCTATATAGGTTTGAAAATCCCCGGTTTGCGTCTTGATATGCTCGTGTACGGGCACACTCTCAACCACACTCCACCGTAATCCGGCGGATTCGATCAAGGCTTTCCGCTTTTGAATCTCTTCCGTAGTCCAAACTTCCCCGTTCGGGATATGGTGCAACGCATTTACGATACCGGTGGCACCCGCCTGACGGATGTCCCAAAGGCTGACAGGATCATTCGGTCCGTACCAACGCCAAGTTTGCTCACATAGATACATAATGAATAATTTTTAAATTTATCAATGTGCCAATATGCCAATGCGGTTTGATGCATGGCTGGTTGGCACATTGGCACATTATTTAGATGGAGAAAGCGTCGAAACCTCCGTCTATGGGGATCACGGTACCGGTTACGAATGCGGAGGCGTCGCTCGCCAGCCATTGTAAAGTACCGAGTAACTCCTCCGGTTTTCCTAAGCGGCGGAACGGCGTGTGCGCGACGATCGTGTTGCAACGATCACTAGGTGATCCATCCGGATTGCTCATCAATGCCCGGTTCTGCTCGGTAAGGAAGAATCCCGGTGCCATGGCGTTCACTCGCAGGCCCTCTCCGAATTTAATCGCCAGCTCCCCGGCCATGTATTGCGTGAAATTGTTGATAGCGGCTTTCGCGCATCCATAGCCAACCACACGAGTCAATGGGCGTAGGGATGATTCGGACGAGATGTTAATAATGCTTCCTTTCCCTTGCCCCACCATGACCTCGGCGAAGACCATTGTCGGCAGTACGGTCCCGAATAAGTTCAGGTCCACGACCGTCCGGAAAGCATCGATATCCAGATCAAAGATCGTCTTGTCGGGAGGAATCGTCGCTCCGGCTTGGTTACCACCCGCCAAATTGACTAAAACATCAATCTTCCCATATGCTTTCAATATCTCTTGCTTGTTTTGCTCCAGCAAGGCTTTATCCAGTACGTTTGAAACCAAGAATAAGGCCTCGCCCCCTTCCGCTTTAATCTCATTGACCAAGGCAGATCCTTTTTGCTCGTTTCGTCCGAGGATTACGACATACGCGCCTTCTCTCGCCAAGTGTTTGGCCATGCAGGCTCCTAATATACCATAGCCTCCGGTCAACAAAATCACTTTCTCTTTTATGCTAAATAAGGAGTTCATCAGATATAATTATTGTAGTATTGTATATTTTCCTTTACCAAGATATCGATCGGCATATAATTGACAGGCTCAATTTTCTCCTTAAGGATCAAATGCCTGAAAAGTGCCTTGATACAATGATATCCTTGTACCTCGGGGCGCTGGGCGATCAAATGCGTGATCAAGCCGTTTTCCAGATAACGGACGTTCGGTTCTATCACGTCGTAGCCAAGAAGCTTGAAAGGATAGTCCGGCCGTTCGCTACTTAGATAATCTCCAAGGAAATGGGCCCTCGAATTAAAGATGATACCGATTCTTACTTGAGGATATTTGTCGAAGAAAGTATTCAGTAGTCTCGTATTCTCTTCTCGGTCATCCGCGTGCACATGCAGCAAATGAATCTTTCCCTTGAATGAGGTATTGGCGAGATAATCCCGGAATCCTTCCTCTCGCTTCTGCACTTGCGTAGAACATGAATCCCCCTTACGGGTGAAACGGAAAATCACTAGATCGTCCTCTTCACGGATTTGCTCGAATAAAAGGCGTCCCGCTATATACCCCGAATCATATGAATGCGTTCCGTAGTAAGAGATACAATTCGTGTGGTCGATAAAAGAATCGATTAATATATAAGGAATATCTTTCTGGTCTAGCCGCTGGGTCAAGGTCAAGACACTTTGCTTGAATAATGTAGCGATGATAACCCCTTGACAATCCGCGGTCTCAATCTTCGGGATTAATTCGTCGAAACTGTTGCTATCGTATTGGTCAAAATAGATTTGCTCGACGTCTATATTATAGCTAAACAATTCCCGTTCCGCTTTCTCTATCCCTTGGCTTAGTTTCGCCCAGTATTCCCCTTCATGGAAAGAAGGGATCAAAGCGATGAAATGATATTTTTTCTTCAACGCTAAAGAACGGGCTATCAAATTTGGTTGATAGTCAATTTCTTTTAAGACTTTCTCCACCTTTTTCCGTGCGTCCTCCGATACCTTTCCCCGCTCATGTAAAATGCGGTCTACCGTACCGGTTGATACGCCGGATAATTCGGCGATATCTTTTATCCTGTAATTTTTATTCATGGTATAGATTGTAGTGTGTATTCGTCCTCTCTGCTTATTCGAGTATTTGAAGAGGAGTGTTCAATTTACGGAAAACGTAGCCATACATCATATAGATAAGAGGAACGGCGACGAAAATTCCGATACCGAACAAAATACATCCTAATATCAGGATCCCGATCATAACCAACGCCAGAATGAACAGAGGCAATACTTGTCCTTTCGTTATCTCCCAGCTTTTATGCAAAGACTCGATAATCCCGGCGTTTTCCTCGATAATAAAGGCTTGGAAGAACTGAAGGCGCAATGCCAGATAAATACCGGGGATGATAAAAAATAAGAAACCCGCCAATACGACAAATCCCGTGATAAGACTCGCTAGAAAGTAGGTGATGATATTCTTTGTCTGTTGTCCATATGCGGAAAACTGAGGTTCTTCCCCATCCAACGCCTGAAATATATTTTTCATATATCCTAAGGAGAAAATAATGGAGAATAACGCACTGATCACGTTTACGATGATTTTACCGATAATAGAACTTTGCATGGGCATCGCGAACGCTGTCAGCGTGAAAGACAAGATACAATATCCGATTAATAATCCGGCTAATATCCATAGCTGCGACTTCGTTCCCTTCCATGCGGTACTGAATACTTCTGATATTATAAATTTAGGCTCCATAATATATAATATTTGTTTATTGTGTGTGGACACAAATGTAAAATATATTGTTGAAAAAAACAATTTTATTTTCGTTTGAAACCAAAAGAGATGTATTTCAACAGGCGCTTCCTTTTAAGTGCTATTAATTTAGGTGAAAAAGATAAGTAGGAAACAGAAATCGTGTAAAAAGTTTCTACATTTGTAGGATGAAACGACGAGTAAAGACCCTATTGTGTGAATAGATGTGAAAGATCTCCACTTGGGTTAGAAAGAAAAGGTAACTGAAAAACAGCCTTGAATATATAATTATATACAAATATGGATAAACGAATGCTGAAAATTACGATTACTCAGTTAAGGCAGATCGCATTGTTTGCGGTTGGTATGTCTTTATTAACTGCCTGTGGAAACAGTCAGAGTGGTATGAAATTAGGGGATGCTGAGTTCGCTGTGATGGCGGTCAATTCAACGACTAGCGACCAAACAACATCCTATCCGGCTACCATCAAAGGTACGCAGGATATCGAAGTCCGTCCTCAAGTTTCTGGATTTATCGTGAAATTATGTGTGGATGAGGGAGCTACGGTTCGTAAAGGACAGGCGTTGTTCCAAATTGATCCTACGCAGTACGCTGCTGCGGTAGGTCAGGCTAAGGCCGCGGTAGAGATGGCGAAGGCAAACGTAAGCACTTTAACATTGACCGAGAGGAATAAGAAAACTTTGTTTGATCAGAAAATCATCAGTGATTTCGAGTATCAGACTGCCGTGAACCAGCTGATGTCGGCAAAAGCGAGCTTGGCGCAGGCAGAGGCTCAATTGGTGAGCGCTAACCAGAACTTATCTTTCTGTACGGTTACAAGTCCCTCGAACGGTGTTGTCGGTACATTCCCGTATCGTGTAGGTAGCTTGGTAAGCGCTTCGATCGCTCAACCGCTGACTACCGTATCTGAGATCGGTGATATGTATGTGTATTTCTCTATGACGGAAAAGGAGTTATTGGCATTGACGAAAGCCGGTGGTACCTTGAAAGAGCAATTAGAGAAGATGCCGGCCGTAAGACTGCAATTGGCGGATGGCTCTACGTACCATCATGAGGGTAAGATTGATGCCGTGAGCGGTGTTATCGATCAATCTACCGGTTCTGTAAGCATGCGTGCTATTTTCTCTAACGAGGGAAATGTCTTACGAAGCGGTGGTACTGGTAATATCATCTTCCCATATACGATGAACAATATCATTACGATCCCTCAATCGGCTACCGTGGAAATCCAGGACAAGAAATTCGTATTTGTATTGCAGCCTGATAATACCGTGAAGAATACCGAGATCAAGGTTTCCAATTTGAATGATGGCAAAAATTATTTAGTGACGGGAGGCTTGAAGTCCGGTGACAAGATTGTCGTGGAAGGCGTACAGATCTTGAAAGACGGCCAGGAAATCCAGCCGATTACTCGTGAGCAGCAAAAGGCAAAATTCGAGCAGGCCTTGAAAGACCAGCATGACGGTAATTTGCAGACTGCTTTTAATTAATAGGTATATAGAATAAGACAAATATTCGCTTTTGTCGAGTAAAAACGAAAGATATGAAATTAGATAGATTTATAAACCGCCCGGTGCTCTCTACGGTGATTTCCATCTTGATTGTCATCTTGGGTTTCCTAGGCTTGATTTCCTTGCCGGTTACCCAATATCCGGATATCGCCCCTCCAACCGTTTCGGTAAGGGCAACTTATACGGGTGCCAATGCGCAAACGGTATTGAATAGCGTGATCGCACCTTTGGAAGACCAGATCAATGGTGTTGAGAACATGATGTATATGAGTTCCAATGCCTCTAATAATGGTTCTGCGGATATCTCCATTTATTTTAAGCAAGGAACGGATCCGGATATGGCGGCTGTCAATGTGCAGAACCGTGTATCTATGGCACAAGGTTTGTTGCCTGCCGAGGTAACGCAGATTGGTGTGACGACCCAGAAACGTCAGAACTCAATGTTGTTGGTTTTCTCCGTATATGCGGAAGATGATCGTTATGACTCAGAGTTCCTTGAGAATTACGCGAAGATTAACTTGATCCCGGAAGTCCAGCGTGTGCCGGGTGTCGGTGATGCCAACGTGTTGGGTACGGACTACTCCATGCGTATTTGGTTGAAGCCGGATGTGATGGCCCAATATAAATTAAGTCCGAGCGACGTAACCGTTGCCTTGTCTGAACAGAACGTTGAGGCCGCTCCGGGTTCGTTCGGCGAACAAGGAAATCAGTCTTTCCAATATACGATCCGCTATAAAGGACGTTTGCAAGAGGCTAATGAGTTTGAGCAGATTGTTGTAAAGGCTTTGCCGGATGGTGAGGTCTTGCGTTTGAAAGATATCGCCGATATCGAGTTGGGGCGTTTGACTTACAACTTTATCAACCGTGTAAATGGTCACGACGCCGTTACCTGTATCGTTTACCAGATGCCGGGAACCAACGCTACGGAAACAATTAGTAACATTGAAACCTTGCTGGAGGAAACCCAGTTGACAATGCCTCCCGGAATGAAGGTGAATGTTTCCATGAATGCCAATGACTTCTTGTTCGCTTCTATCCATGAGGTAATTAAGACTTTGTTGGAGGCGTTCGTATTGGTGTTTATCGTGGTATATGTGTTCTTGCAGGATTTGCGTTCTACGTTGATTCCGGCTATCGCTATCCCGGTTGCCTTGATCGGTACCTTCTTTATGTTATCCTTGATCGGATTTAGTATCAACTTGTTGACTCTTTGTGCTATGGTGCTTGCCATCGCTATTGTGGTCGATGATGCGATCGTCGTCGTCGAGGGTGTCCATGCCAAGTTGGACCAAGGGTACAAGTCGGCGAAACTCGCTTCTATCGATGCCATGAGTGAGTTGGGTGGCGCTATCGTCTCCATTACGTTGGTCATGATGTCCGTGTTTATTCCCGTAAGTTTCATGGGAGGTACGGCCGGTACGTTCTATCGCCAGTTTGGTCTGACGATGGCGATCGCTATCGGTTTGTCCGCTTTGAACGCCTTGACATTGAGTCCCGCCTTGTGTGCGATATTCCTGAAACCACACGATACGGAACATAAGGAAAAGAAAACGACCTTCGTTTCCCGATTCCATACTTCGTTTAATGCGGCTTATGATTCTTTGTTGGCTAAATACAAGAAAAGTATCGTATTCTTCATTCAGAAGAAATGGCTTTCATTCGGTATTGTTGCCGCATGTATTGCGTTATTGGTGTTCTTGATGCAGGTTACTCCTACGGGTATGGTGCCGAACGAGGACACGGGTACGATTATGGGTGCCGTTACGTTACCCCCGGGAACTTCCCAGGAGCGTACCTTTGAGGTAATGAATAAGGTGGATAGCTTGATCGCTGCCGATCCGGCCGTTGAGTCTCGTACGGCGGTTGTCGGTTTTAGTTTCATCGGTGGTCAGGGACCTTCTTACGGTTCATTCATCATCAAGCTGAAAGATTGGGAGGAGCGTTCTATGATGCAAAATTCCGATATCGTATATGGTAGCTTGTTCATGCGTGCCCAAAAGATCGTAAAGGACGCTCAAGTATTGTTCTTTACGCCTCCTATGATCCCCGGTTACTCAGCGTCCAGTGATATTGAGTTGAATATGCAGGATAAGACCGGAGGTAATTTGGATCGTTTCTTTGATATCTCCAAGGAATATATGGCTGCTTTGACGGCACGTCCGGAGATCAAGTCCGCTCAAACTACGTTTAACCCGAACTTCCCGCAATATGAGATCGATATCGACGCTGCCGCTTGTAAGAAAGCCGGTATCAGTCCGAAGGACATCTTGTCTACCTTGCAGGGATATTATGGTGGTTTATATGCCTCTAACTTCAACCGTTTCGGTAAGATGTACCGTGTAATGGTGCAAGCGGATCCCGATTTGCGTAAGAATATGGAGTCCATGAAGAACATCAAGGTAAAGAGTGGTAACGATATGGCTCCGATTTCCCAGTTCATTACGATGAAGAAGGTATATGGCCCGGATATCATCAGCCGTTTCAATATGTATACCGCCATCAAGGTCATGGTTGCCCCGGCGGATGGTTATACCAGTGGTCAGGCGTTGAAAGCGATTGACGAGGTGGCTAAGACAACGCTTCCGGCAGGTTTCGACTATGAGTTAGGTGGTATGGCACGTGAGGAGGCAAGTACGAGTGGCAGCACGACGGCTTTGATCTTCTTGTTGTGTTTCGTATTCGTTTACTTGCTGTTGAGCGCGCAGTATGAGAGTTACATCCTTCCTTTGTCCGTATTGCTCTCCGTGCCGTTCGGTTTGATGGGTAGCTTTTTGTTCGTCCAAGGTTGGGCCGCTTTGGGAAATATCCCGGCGTTGAAGATGATCGTAGGAACCATGTCTAACAATATCTATATGCAGATCGCCTTGATCATGTTGGTAGGTTTGTTGGCGAAGAACGCTATCTTGATCGTAGAGTTCGCTTTGGAACGTCGTCGTATGGGTATGAGTATCACATGGGCTGCCGTATTAGGAGCCGCCGCCCGTTTGCGTCCGATCTTGATGACCTCATTGGCGATGGTGGTCGGATTGTTGCCTATGATGTTCGCGTTCGGAGTAGGAGCGCACGGTAACCGTACATTGGGTACAGCGGCTATCGGCGGTATGTTCATCGGTATGATCTTCCAGATCTTTATTGTTCCGGTTTTGTTCGTGGTATTCCAGTACTTACAGGAGAAATTCAAGCCGATCGAATGGGAAGATTTGGATAACAGCGATATGAGTACGGAAATAGAACAGTACGCTAAAATAAAATAAGAGATGACAATGAAGAAACAAATTATATATATGGTATGTGCGACTGCTTTGTTAAGCAGTTGCCATATCTATAAGGCATACGAGCGTCCGGATTCCATCGATGCGACGGGAATTTATCGTGATCCGGTTTCCGAGACTGATACATTAGCCTCCGCGGATACGACCAATATGGGAAACCTTCCTTGGAAGGAAGTTTTTCGTGATCCGAAGTTACAGGCGTTAATTGAGGAGGGATTAGCCAATAATGTAGATATGCAGGCAGCCGTTCTTCGGGTAGAGGAAGCGAAAGTATTGTTGACTTCCGCCCGTCTGTCTTTCTTGCCTTCTATTAATTTCGCTCCCCAAGGGACGATTACATCGATTGGAAATAGCGAATACGTAAAGGCTTACTCAACGCCTTTGGCCGCTAGCTGGGAGGTTGACCTATTCGGAAAGCTCTTGAACGCGAGCCGTGGCCAAAAAGCCTCCTACTTACAGAGCCAGTATTCAAGACAGGCCGTGCGCTCTCAATTGATCGGTGGTATAGCGAATACTTATTATTCCTTGTTGATGCTTGATCGGCAGGTGGAAATTACCGCTAAGACGGTTGATATCTATAAAGAGAATGTTCGTGTCATGGAGGCTATGAAGATAGCGGGTATGGCTACCGAGGCTGCCGTGACGCAAATGCGTGCGGCTTACCATCAGGTTTCCGGCTCGTTGATCGAGTTGGAGAGCCAGGTGCGTAGCGTGGAAAACTCATTGTCCGTGTTATTGGCTAAGGCCCCTCAACAGATTGATCGGGGTACTTTGGAGGAACAAGTAATGCCGGAGGATATCATGGTGGGTGTGCCTTTGCAATTGTTGGAGAATCGTCCGGACGTGAAGATCGCAGAGATGACACTTGCTAGTGCCTATTATACGACGAACAAAGCCCGTGCCGCTTTTTATCCGGGATTGAATATCACGGCGACAGCAGGCTGGACGAATGGTTCAGGCATCTCTGTCGCCAATCCGGGCCAATTTATGTTTCAAGCTTTGGCTTCGTTGGCCCAACCGATCTTCAACAATGGTAAGTTGGTCGCTAACTTGAAGGTATCTAAGGCAGAAGAGAAGATCGCTCAAATGAATTATCAGCAGACAATTCTGGAAGCAGGTAAGGAGGTGAGTGATGCTTTACATCAGTATGATGCCACGAGCAAGAAGCTTGTCCAAGATAGAGCGCAGATCGAGCAGCTAGAGAAAGCGGTGGCTTATACCAGCGCCTTGTTCCAGTCGGCTCAATCTACTTATTTGGAAATCCTTTCCGCACAGCAGAGCCTTTTGAGTGCTCAGTTGACGGAAGTGTCCGACAATGTGCAACGTATGCAAGCGGTTGTCAGTTTATACAGTGCCATCGGTGGTGGTAGAGAATAATAACCTTTAAATGTAGTAAAGTTATGATTAGTCCATTAGCATATGTAGATTCAAGCGCAAAGATCGGGAAGAACGTTACGATTCATCCTTTTGCGTACATTGATAAGAACGTGGAGATCGGGGATGATTGCGAGATCATGCCTCATGCCAGCTTGATGAGCGGTACACGCATGGGAAATCGCAACCGTGTATTTAACGGGGCTGTTATCGCTGCTGAGCCTCAGGATTTCTTTTATAAGGGAGGTGATACGATCGCCGTAATCGGAGATGACAACGTGATCCGTGAGAATGTGGTGATTAACCGTTCCTCGACAGCGGAAGGACGTACTAGTATCGGTAATGGTAATTTCTTGCATGAGGGGGTCCATGTTTCTCATGATACGCGGATCGGAAACCGTAGTGTATTCGGCTATGGTAGTAAGATTTCCGGAAATTGTATCTTGGAAGATTATGTGATCTTCGGAGGCAATGTATTGATGAGCCAAGGATCCCGGGTTGGGGCTTGGGCGATGATTCAAACCGGCTGTCGTTTCCGTAAGGATATACCTCCTTTTATCGTAGCGGCTCAAGAGCCTACCACGTATTATGGCGTGAACTCTTTCATCATGTCTCATGAGGGATTCAGTGAAAAGGTTATCAAGCACATCAGTCATGCGTACCGGATCATCTTCCAAGGAAACAGCAGCCTTACGGATGCCTTGTTAATGATCAAGGATCAGGTTCCGATGAGTAAGGAGATCCAACATATTATAGATTTCGTTGGTGAGTCTAAATTAGGTATTGTCAAATAAATACCAATAACAAACGATAGGTAAAAGCCGAAGGAAATCATTTCCTCCGGCTTTTTTATGTAATGGAAGGACGGTTTGGTTAATAATGTTTGTTAAATAATGGTAAACGTGCAGCATTTGTCTCTTTTTAAGTGTCTTACTAATAAGACAACACACAATGAAATCCAATAAAGGAGGTTTAATATGAAAAAGTCATTTTTATTATATCTTATCATCTCTGTATTTCTCATCGGTTATTGCGCTTGCGATAATGATGAGGAAAATTTTGATACGGCTACTACCGGACAAGTGATCAAAGTCCCGGATGATATCAAATCTTTTAATTCAGTTACAAAAGAAATCGTTTTCGAGAAGAATATTTCTATCAAGCAAGACGTGCGAGGCAATGAGAAGGTTGAATTCCGGATAGCTGGAAACGGTCACTTCACGGTAGGCAGTATCTCTTCGATAAGTTCCGTTATCTATAATGCCCCAGTCTTATTAGGGGATTATCAGAGATATTATTTATATGATGGATATCCTGTTGTAGATGTTCTACAAAATGAGGTAAGGAACCAAGAGGAAAGGGACGAAAACATGCAAAAGATAGAGAAAGCTTGGAGCAACTTCCTGAAAGTATTGAATGAGGCTGGAAAGTTGAAGTAGTGATTACCGGTTTGGGATGAAACGAATAAACTTAGTGAAGCTCGTATTGAACTAGTGAAGGCTTTTCATATTCAAACAAAAACTGTACTTTTGTCATAAATGCTTTACCGTGATCTTTTGAAATAAATCAATGGAGATACGTATGTATCTTCAGAGATTGAAAAATACGAATATTATCTTCGTTCCGTCGTAACTGTCCGTATCCACATAAAAAGAAAGAGGCCAACCCCGAAGGACCAGCCTCTTTTATCGCTTTAATAGAAATTCAAATTAAAGTGCACCCACTTCTTTCAAAGCCTCGTTAGTCTTATGAACAGCGGCAACGCTCTTAGCGAACAACTCTTTCTCCTCAGCTGTCAATTCCAACTCAACGATCTTCTCGATACCGTTCTTGCCAAGGATAACTGGAACACCGATGCAAAGATCAGATTCACCGTACTCACCTTCCAAGTAAACAGAGCAAGGAACCATCTTGCCTTGGTTGTGGATGATAGACTCAACAACGAATGCTCCAGCAGCACCCGGTGCATACCAAGCAGAAGTACCTAACAATTTAGTTAATGTAGCGCCACCAACCATTGTGGAAGCAACAACCTCTTGCAATTTCTCTGCGCTTAACAATTTGCTAACAGGGATACCTTTGTAAGTAGCCAAGCGAGCCAACGGAATCATTGTAGTGTCACCGTGACCACCGATTACCATACCCTCAACCTCGTTAGCGTTACAGCCTAGAGCCTGAGACAAGAAATATTTGAAACGAGAGCTATCCAAAGCACCACCCATACCGATGATACGGTTCTTCGGCAAGCCTAAAGACTTCAATGACAAATAAGTCATTGTATCCATCGGGTTAGAGATAACTACCAAGATTGCGTTCGGAGAGTATTTCAAGATGTTTTGAGCTACGCTCTTAACGATACCAGCGTTAACACCGATCAGTTCTTCGCGAGTCATACCCGGTTTACGAGGAATACCAGAAGTGATAACTACAACGTCAGAGTTAGCTGTCTTCTCATAATCGTTTGTGCAACCTACAACCTTAGTATCGAAACCTAGCAATTGAGCGGTCTGCATCATATCCATCGCTTTACCTTCGGATACGCCTTCCTTTACGTCTAGCATTACAACTTCGTCTGCCACTTCATTGAAGGCAAGAACATTTGCGCAAGTAGCGCCTACATTTCCGGCACCAACAACTGTTACTTTTGACATAATAAATAAGTTTTAGTATGTTATTACTTAATAATACGCTATGTTTTTTAACGATGGCAAAGGTACAATCTATTACGGAATAAAGAAATATTTCCGTATATATTTTTGAGGGACATTATTAAATATCGCTAAAGCCTTGTCGAGGCTTCTTGACAACTTGGTACGCTTTTATTTTTAAGATCTTGAGGAAATGTTGTATCTTGGGTGCGAACAAAACTTAACCGAGGGAAGTTTTATTTACATGGGTTATTAATCTTAAATCCAACGTACTTATGAAAGTTCTTATATATATCCGAAAAGTCCTGTTTTTGTTTCTCTGCGGGGCCTTGTCTTTCTCTTACGGCTACGGTCAGGAGCTACCGCTTCTGCCGGATACGATCAAGCCTCTCTTGTCGGATTCCAATTTGATAGATGAGTTGATCACTGTCGGATATGCTACGGGCAATCGTAGTACTTTATCCGGTTCCGTAAATCGGGTGAATGAAGGGGGGATGAATGAGGGATTGATCTCTACACCCTTGGACGCTCTTCGGGGAAGGGTATCCGGCGTTAGTATCCCGGTTGGAGGAAATAGCGCCGCTGCCTTGGCTGCCGTCCGGGTCCGGGGTACAACTTCCTTAACGGGAGGTAATGATCCGTTGGTGATTATTGATGGGGTTTTTGCCGATCTTAATTTGCTTAGCTCGATCTATCCGGCGGATATCGAGAACTTCACGATCTTGAAAGATGCCTCGGAGACTGCTCAATATGGTTCTCGTGGCGCTTCCGGTGTTATCGAGGTAACGACAAAGAAAGGGCGGCAGGGAGCTTTTAGTATCAGTTATGATGGGAGTTTCGGTGTGGAAGCGGCTTATAAAAGTTTGGATATGTTATCGGCGAATGGTTTCCGGAAACTGGCGGAGGAACGTAATATCGGTATTTTAGATTTAGGGAATAATACGGACTTTCAGGATGAGGTCACCCGGTTGGGGTTGGTGCAGAATCATCATATCGCTTTTGGGGGTGGTTCAGAGACTTCCAGTTATCGTGCCTCCTTGGGATTTGTGGAAAGGGAAGGGGTTATCCGAAATACGAACTCACGTAATTTTACGACCAAGTTGAATATTACACAGCATGCGTTCAATGATCTTCTAGTCTTTGATTTAGGCATATTTGGTTCCTTGCTGAAAAATGCTTATTTAAATGACGTACAGAAGATGTTCTATTCCGCCGCTACTTTCAACCCGACATTTCCGAATCATAAGAATATGGAGACGGGTAGCTGGGATCAAATAACTAACGCTAGCCAGATCACGAATCCTTTGGCTTGGTTGGAGGTGAAGGATGATGATTCGAATGCTCATATAAATACGCACTTAAAACTGGTTTTTAACTTGAGTAAGCATTTAATGTTTACGGCTTTCGGTTCGTATACCTATAATGTAGTAGATAACGCCCAATACCTCCCTACTTCGGTTTGGGCACATGGGCAGGCTTATCGGGGGGAGCGGAAAACAGAATCTTTATTGGGAGATTTCATGTTGGCCTATAAAAAAGACTTTGGTTTGCATCAGCTAAATGTATTGGGATTGGCGGAAGCTCAGAAAATGATAACGAGAGGTTTTTATACGACTGCGACGAATTTCAGTACCGATCGTTTTGGTTATGATAATTTACAGGCAGGTGCGGTACGTTTATGGGAGGGGACCGGTTCTTACTATGAGGCTCCTCATCTGGCTTCTTTCCTTGGACGTGTGAATTATATTTATGATGGAAAGTATATCGCTACCGTGAATGCCCGAGCGGATGCCTCTTCGAAAGTGGGGGCCAATAATAAATGGGGTTTTTTCCCTTCGGCTTCTGTCGCTTGGGTGTTGACCGAAGAGGAGTTTATGGAAGGTATCTCGTGGGTAAGGAATTTAAAGATTCGTTCGGGATATGGCCTTTCCGGTAATCAAGACGCGATCGATTCTTACAATTCTTTGCGATTGATGAAGCCTAATGGGGTTGTTTCCGTAAATGGTGCGCCCACCGTTACCTTGGGTACGATCCGTAATGCGAATCCGGACTTGAAATGGGAGGTAAAACGTACGTTCAATGCTGGTATCGATGCCGGGTTTTTCGACAATCGTTTTATTCTCGCCGTAGATTATTATAATTCCAAGACGGATGATATGTTGTATTTATACGATGTAAGCGTTCCGCCTTTCGCTTATAATAAAATGTTGGCGAATCTGGGGTCGATGCGGAATAGTGGTGTGGAATTGGGTATTGGCGTCACGCCCTTGCGTACGAAAGATATGGAATTGAATATAAACGTAAACGTAACTTTCCAACGGAATAAATTGCTCTCCTTGAGCGGTTACTATAAAGGGGAATATATGTCCGCCCCGGAATATACCAGCATCTCGGATTTAAATGGGGCTGGTTTCCATGGAGGGTATAATCATATCGTTTATCAAATGGTCGGACAGCCTTTGGGTATTTTTTATTTACCGAAATGTACAGGTTTGGTTTCCGATGGGAACGGCGGCTATAAGTATGAGATTGAGGACTTGAATGGAAACGGGGTGAGTTTGGAGGATGGTGAGGATCGTTATATTGCGGGACAAGCCATGCCGAAAACGCTTTTAGGCTCGAACATCAGTTTCCGGTATAAACAATTCGATCTATCAGTACAGATTAACGGAGCCTTTGGGCATAAGATTTATAATGGAACATCGCTAACTTATATGAATATGGATATATTCCCGGATTATAACGTGTTGCGAGAAGCCCCATCCCGGAATATCCAAGATCAGACGGCTACGGATTATTGGTTGGAGAAAGGGGATTATATCAATTTTGATTATTTGACGTTGGGTTGGAACGTGCCTCTTGGTAATTTAAGGAAATATGTAAGAAACGTACGGCTTTCGGTTTCCGTAAATAATTTGGCGACAATTACAGGTTATTCGGGATTGACTCCGATGATAAATAGCTCTATCGTAAATAATACGTTAGGTATAGACGATAAGCGATCTTATCCGGTGGTTCGTTCCTATACGATGGGGTTGAGTTTTAATTTTTAAAAAGGTGTTCGTATGAGAAAGCTTTCTATTTTATCCTATATATTTGCGGGTTTGATGTTATCGTCGTGCGATGGCTATCTGAAAGAGGACCCTCGTGATCAGCTTTATCCGGAGGATGCGTACGATACCCCTCAGAATGTCTATCTAAATACGGTTGCTTCCTTATATAATTATATCGGAGGTTATAGCGATAGCCAAGGATTGCAGGGAACGTACCGGGGTGTCTACGACTTGAATACCTTTACGACTGACGAGGCCATGCTCCCGACTCGTGGCGGCGACTGGTATGACGGTGGTTTCTGGCAAGGTCTCTTCTTGCATAAGTGGGGAACGAATAGTGACGCTATCCAAGCTACTTGGGAATATCTGTATAAAGTAATCGTATTAAGCAATCAATCTTTAGAGATATTAGGCGAGTTGCGGCAAAAAACGGATTATAACGATTTAGATCGGTATGAGGCGGAGGTTCGTGCCTTGCGTGCGATGTATTATTATTATTTAGTCGATATGTTTGGCCGTGTCCCTCTTATCGTATCTTCTTCCATTCCGGTGAAAGACGTGCGGCAGAGTGACCGGAAAGAGGTCTTTGATTTTGTTGTAAAAGAATTACAAGAATCCCTTTTGTTATTGAGTACGGCGCATAGTAATTCGCCCGGCGATTATTATGGAAGGATTACGAGACCGGTTGTTTATTTCTTATTGGCGAAGTTGGCTTTAAACGCAGAAGTGTTTACGGATAACGACTGGACGGATGGTCTGCGTCCGAATGGACGGGAAATCTATTTTAGGGTAGGCGAGAGGAAGTTGAACGCTTGGCAAACGGTTGTGGCGTACTGTGATTCAATAACGGACTTAAACTATAGCTTATCTCAGAACTATGCGGATAATTTTTCTGTATTTAATGAATCGTCCGGAGAGAATATTTTCACGATTCCGATGGATAAGAACTTATATACGAACCAAATGCAATATCTTTTCCGCTCCCGCCACTATAATCATGCCAAAGCATATGGATTGGGGGGAGAGAACGGCTCTTGCGCAACGATAGAGGCCCTTCGGGTATTTGCGTATGGGACGGACTCGGTCGATACCCGGTTTTATGAGAATTATTACGCCGATACGATGTTTGACCTCAATGGTGATACGATTCGGTTAGATAATGGGACTCCTTTGGTATATTTACCTCTAGAGGTTAGGTTGGATTTGTCTAGGTTGCCTGCCGAGAAAACGGCGGGTGCCCGCATGAAGAAATACGAGATCGATAAGATGGGGACGAAAGATGGAAAGCTATCGGATAATGATATCGTATTATTCCGTTATGCGGATGTCTTGTTAATGAGATCGGAAGCGAAAGTGCGTAATGGAGAGAATGGGGATGAAGAGTTGAATGCCGTTCGTTTCCGTGTGGGAATGTTGTCTCGTAAGGCGACATTAGAAAATATTTTGGCTGAGCGTCAACTGGAATTGGCTTGGGAAGGCTGGAGGAGGCAGGATTTGGTACGTTTTGGAAAGTTTACCCGCCCTTATACGGATCGCCCTCAATTGCCCCATGAATCGAATGGCTATACCACCGTTTTCCCAATTCCCGATAAAGTCCGTTCCTTGAATCCTAATTTGATACAGAATCCGGGATATTAGTAGATTTGGATTGTATTTATCAATTATGTAATAATTTGGAATATAGGAAGATTTTATTTTTCTTTGTGTAAAAAGTAAAACGTTTGTCTATGAGATCACAAAAAGAGTGTATAGAATTGCTACGTGGCTATTTTCAAAATAAGGCTAAAGATTATGGCATTGTTCGTATGGCCCTTTTTGGTTCAGTCGTGCGAAATGAACAAACAGAGGAGAGTGACGTAGATATTGCTTACGAAGGGGAAGCTAATCTATTATTACGTAGCCGAATGAAACAAGAGTTAGAGTCTTTGTTTGGATGTAGAGTCGATATCATTCGTCTTCGCAAACAACTTGTTGATAGTGTATTTGGACAAAATATCGAAAATGATTTGATTTATGTTTGATAAGGTACGGATTGGCTCATTGTTAGATCGAATAGAAAATTCGATTCTCTTAATACAGAGTAAATCGGGGGAGATAAATTGTCCGGATGATTTCCTTTTGAGTCAAGATGGTATGTTCATTTTAAGTGGCATCTGTATGCAGTTGGTTTTTATTGGAGAAAGTGTCAAGACTATTGATAATAAAACTAATCATAGTTATTTAATAAAATATACAGATATACCTTGGACTGCTATTATGGGATTAAGGGATATTATAGCTCATGAGTATCATCGTATTGATGAGGAAGAGATCTTTGCGGTTGTGAATAAAGACTTAATTTCTCTTTTGAAAATAATTCGGCAAATGAAAATGGATTTAGAGACAATAAATTAAGGGTGAAAATAATATTCAATTTCTCACCCTTAATATCTATTTTACTCTATATACAATACCAATCCCTTTAAATATTCACCTTCCGGATGGTAGATATTCACCGGATGGTCTGCGGGTTGGGTTAATTGATGCAAGATACGAACGCTACGGCCGGATTGGGCGGCGGCGCTAAATACAGCTAAACGGAAGTTTTCCTTGCTGACAACCTGTGAGCAGGAGAAGGTAAACAAGATTCCTCCCGGCTTGATCTTCTCGAAAGCGATCGCGTTTAATTTGCGATACCCTTGTAAGGCGTTACGTAGTACATTCTTATGTTTAGCGAACGCAGGAGGGTCCAATATGATTAAATCATAATTACTTCCCATTTTTTCCAAATACTTAAACGCGTCTTCCGCATATGCCTCATGACGGGGATCTCCCGGGAAATTCAACTCGACATTCTTTTTCGTCAAAGAAATCGCTTTCGCCGAACTATCTACGGAATGAACCACCTTAGCGCCTCCTCTCATCGCATAGAAAGAGAAACCGCCCGTATAACAGAACATATTCAATACGGAGCGATCTTTTGCGTAATACTCCAACAAAGAGCGATTCTCCCGTTGATCCACGAAGAAACCTGTCTTTTGGCCTTTCTGCCAGTCTACACAGAATTTCAGTCCGTTTTCTATAGCGATATCTTCCACTTCGCCTCCGAATAAGTAACCATCTTCGCTACCTAAATTCGCTTTATAAGGTAAAGTCGCTTCCGATTTATAGTAGATGTTTTGTAAAGTATCGCCCAATACCGCTTTCAAAGCCTCCGCGATCTGATGACGGGCATAATGCATTCCTACCGAATGTGCTTGCATAACCGCCGTATGCGCATACATATCGATCACCAATCCCGGTAAGTTATCGCCTTCGCCGTGAATCAGGCGGAACGTATTATTATTTTCTACCCCAGCCAGCCGCAAGGTCTTTCTGAGTTCGTAAGCGATACGGATACGTTCAACCCAAAAAGCATCGTCGATGGCGATTGGGGTGAAAGATAACACACGTACGGCGATACTGCCGATTTGGTAATGGCCGATCGCCAAAAAACGCTGGTTCGCTCCGTATACCTCTACCAAGTCACCCTCTTCCGGGTCGCCTTCAACAGATTGGATCGCTCCGGAAAATACCCATGGATGGAAACGCAATAGCGATTCTTCTTTCTTAGGCTTGAGAAAAACTTTACAATACTCCATTTATGCTTGATTCAATAAATTATATATTCTTAGGCAGGCCCAAGCATCGAGGGCCGCATATTTCTTTTGTGAGTCTGTCAATACATCCGCCTCCCAATTCGTGAGGCGTTGTCCTTTTGATATCTTTTTTTGGAAAAGTATCGCATATATCTTTTGCAGGCTGGCATCCTCGATGCCGAACTGGCCTACGTAATTCTGTAAATCAAGGAAATTGGCGGGTTCTATATCCGAACGCTTCCGTATCGCCCCGAAATCATCCCGTAAAGATAACCCGATCTTTAAGGTCGAACTGCTTTTCAGGAATTTCTCCAGAGATTCCGGTATACCGATATGATTCAAGCGGAACAAGAAACAAGTATCATCCGTTGATATCTGCATCAATGAGATCTTGTAACGCTGTCCTTTCTTAAAGCTGGGACGGGTCTCCGTGTCAAAACCGACGATCGGAAAACGCAGCAAGTACTCTACGGCCTTGTCTGCCTCCTCTTTACTAAGGATCGTAATGATACGTCCCTTGAATTCCTCTACGGTAAGTTTCGCTATTTCCTCTTTAGCAATTGTATGTATAAATTGTTGTATCATTCTTCCTCTTCATTCTTTTCCAAATCCTCATCACCACTGTAACGCACAGCGTGCAACGCTTTCAAGGCATTCAATAATTGCTGTCCCCAGTATTCTTGGAAGTTCGTGCGGCACAAAGCGATAGCCTCTTGCATAACTTCCTCGTTTCCTTGACGGAATAAAGATACGAAATTTCCTGTATCTTGATAGACATCAGCCAAGTTCTCGGAAATAAACGCTGCGATAGGAGTATCGCTATACCGCATATCCGCATGAAATGTTTCCAAATAGGAATCTCGTTCGCCAAGCAAACCGGCTATCCGTGAACGAACCGACTCGTACATGTCTTCTGAAACGGAAAGCTCGAGTTCGGTTTCCTCTTCAGATTCCACTTCGGGCAACAGGCTGGCCTTTAAGTATAATAGAGGCAGGAGTTTTGTCGCCTTATCTACGAAGTCGAAAAGCCCGGTATTTCCGGCGGTCTCAACAAAGGTACAATATTCCAGTGCTACCGTAACAAATTCTAGCGTGTTGCGCTCGTATATCGGATTTTCTTCTTTTTCCATGTGCCTGTTCGTCTAATCATTCTTGATAACAATTCGCAAAAATACAACAAAAATCCGTTTTTTTCGTGATAAAGTCCCGAATATTCTTTTTAGTCGGGGATTGCTCTCCTATATATTTCCTGTTTTATTATTTTTGTGCAATTAATAGAAGGAATGTTAATGATAGACTAATGTTGGATATACTAATTAGGATAAAAAAACCGATCGAGTTATGAGTTCATGTGGAAAGAATGAGAACCCTCAAGAGATGAATCGCCGTAAATTCTTGAAGGTATTTGGGGGTGGGGCTGTCGCCTCTTCGGCGGCGCTTTACGGTTGCGCTCCCAAGAATGAGCCGGGGGCGGCTGTGGCGTTAGGTGAGGTTCCTACCGATAAAATGACCTATCGCCAACATCCTACGAATGGCGATAAGGTTTCTATTTTAGGATATGGTTGTATGCGTTGGCCCTTGAAACAAGGATCGGACGGTAAAGACCAGATTGATCAAGAAGCCGTGAATCGTTTAGTGGATTATGCGATAGAACATGGGGTGAATTACTTTGATACTTCTCCTGTTTATGTACAAGGTATGTCCGAGAAAGCGACCGGTATCGCATTGGCACGCCATCCTAGGAACTCCTATTATTTGGCCACTAAACTGTCAAACTTCCAGAACTATACGAGAGAAAACTCGTTGGCGATGTATCGGCAGTCGTTCCGTGATTTGCAAACCGATTATCTGGATTATTATTTGCTTCACTCTATCGGTGGGGGGAATGGTATCGAGCTTTTCAATGACCGCTATATAAATAATGGAATGCTTGATTTCTTGGTGAAAGAACGGGAAGCGGGACGTATCCGTAACCTAGGTTGGTCTTTTCATGGGGATGTAAAAGTGTTTGATTATGTGTTGGATATGGGCGTGAAATGGGATTTCGTTCAGATCCAGCTGAATTATCTGGACTGGAAACATGCCTCGGGGCGTAACGTAAACGCTGATTATCTGTATGGCGAATTAGAGAAGCGAGGTATTCCGGCGGTTATCATGGAACCGCTATTAGGAGGTCGCTTATCGAATGTTCCGGATCATATCGTTGCTCGTTTGAAACAGCAACGGCCTGAGAATAGCGTGGCTTCATGGGCTTTTCGTTTCGCCGGCTCTCCGGATGGGGTCTTGACGGTGTTAAGCGGCATGACGTATATGGAGCATTTGCAAGATAATATCCGTACCTATTCCCCGCTTATTCCGGTAACGGACGAGGAGAAAGACTTTTTGGAAGAGACGGCCCAGCTTATGATGAAATATCCGACAATACCTTGCAATGATTGCAAATATTGTATGCCTTGTCCATATGCGTTGGATATTCCGGGCATTCTTTTACATTATAATAAATGTGTGAACGAAGGAAATGTTCCGAAAAGTGCGCAAGACGAAAATTACGCGAAAGCTCGTCGTGCCTTCTTAGTCGGTTATGACCGGAGTGTCCCAAAGTTGCGTCAAGCGAACCATTGTACAGGGTGTGAGCAATGTAATCCTCATTGTCCGCAGGGTATCGATATCCCCAAAGAGATGCAGCGTATCGATAAATTCGTGGAAGAGTTGAAAGTGAATGGTTAACCTTTAAACAAACGGAAAATTATGTTACGAAAAATAAGAATATTCGCCGCCACCTTTTGCTTTGTGCTGATAACCCTGTTATTTCTTGATTTCACGGGTACGATTCACACTTGGTTCGGATGGTTGGCAAAGATACAGTTTTGGCCTGCGTTGTTGGCTTTGAATGTCGGTGTTGTGGTAGGGTTGGTAATCTAGACTCTTTTATTGGGGCGTGTATATTGCTCCGTTATCTGCCCTTTAGGGGTATTGCAAGATATTATTTCGTGGTTTGCTTGTAAACGGAAGAAATACCGCTTTTCCTATTCTCCCGCATTGAAGTGGGTACGTTATGGTACCTTGGTTGTTTTTATAGTGGCTTGTATTGCTGGTGTCGGTTCCTTGGTAGCGTTGATTTCGCCTTATAGCGCTTATGGGCGTATCGCTTCTAATTTATTTGCGCCAATCTATCAAGAGGGCAACAATCTATTGGCCTATTTCGCGGAACGTATGGATAGTTACGCTTTCTATTCGGTGGACGTATGGGTGCGTAGTCTGGCTACGATGGGAATCGCTATTCTGAGCTTTGTCATATTGGCGATTTTAGCTTGGAGAAATGGACGTACGTATTGTAATACGATCTGTCCGGTAGGTACGGTTCTCGGTTTTTTGTCGAAGTATGCTTTACTTAAACCTCGCATTGATACCGATAAATGTAATGGTTGCGGATTATGCGCACGTAAATGCAAGGCTTCCTGTATCGATTCTAAGAATCATGCGATCGATTATAGCCGTTGCGTGACTTGTATGGACTGCTTGGATAATTGCCGTCAAGGCGCGATTTCGTATACGAGGGCACGCAAGGCTGATAAAGCTACTTCGGTAAAAGAATCCTTAACGAAGGACACTACGGATGTTTCCCGCCGTCGAGCCTTGTCGGCTACGGCATTGGTAGCCATGTCTTCCGTTTTGCATGCTCAGCAGAAAAAACTGGAGGATTATGTGGAGATGAAGAAAGACGGAGGCTTTGCGCCGATTAAAGAACGTAAAGAGCCGAATCGTTTGGCGCCATTGGTTCCTCCCGGAGCTTTGAGTATCGGGAATCTGGCGCAACATTGCACGGGGTGTCAGCTTTGTGTATCTGTCTGCGAGAATCATGTCCTGCGCCCGTCTACGGATCTGATGAAACTGATGCAGCCGAAGATGGCATTCGATAGAGGGTATTGCCGTCCGGAATGTGTGAAATGTTCGGAGGTTTGCCCGACGGGAGCGATCAAACCTATTACGAAAGAAGACAAATCTGCTATACAGATCGGTCATGCCGTATGGGTAAGAGATCTTTGTATTGTCAATACGGACGGTATGAGTTGTGGTAATTGTGAACGCCATTGCCCGACAAAATCGATCCAGATGGTGGCGAAAGATCCGGCAGATCCAAAGTCGTTAAAGATCCCGGTGATCAATACGGAAACTTGTATTGGTTGTGGTGCTTGCGAGCATCTTTGTCCGTCTCGTCCTTATAGCGCGATCTATGTGGAAGGGCATGAGATGCACAGATCTATTTAATGCCGTTAAAATCTATCCCTAAAAACATGTACGTGTTTCTGCGAAAACATGTACATGTTTTTCAGAAAACACGTACGTCTTTTTTTCAAAGGTTCGTCAGACTCGATTTTTCTATGTACATTTGCGTGTTATAAAAGAATTATTGAGAAACTATTTATGGCAAAGAAGACAACAACAACGAAGCAAAATCATACAGAGCCGAGCTGGTTCGCAGCCTTGAAGACTTTTTTTACAAATGAACGGACCCGTTTCATTACAGGTTTGATTATCTCTATACTAACCATTTACGTAGGGCTTGCCTTGATTTCGTTTTTCTTTACAGGAGCCGCCGATCAAAGTAAAATAGAGAATGTTCCTTTAGGGGATTTGTTGACCAATCGAGGATCGGTAGAGAATTGGACGGGCGTACGCGGGGCGTATTTGTCTGATCTGTTGATGAACCGTTGGTTTGGCATCTCTTCTTTTATGATCCTCTTTTTCTTGGGATCGGTTGGGGCGAAACTCATGAATTTAAATAAAGTATCCTTGTTGAGACGTTTCTTGTTCAGTGCTTCGGCGTTGATCTGGGGATCTGTGTTTTTTGCTTTCATATTTATCAAGGGATATGAGGATACGTTTATTTATCTAGGCGGTCAACACGGATATTACATCTCGGAGATGTTTATTACCAATATCGGAATTCCCGGAACGATCTTGCTTTTATTAGGCTCATTCTTAATCATCGCTATTTTTACCAGTAAGAAGACTATTCCGTTCTTGCAGCGTATGTTCTCTTTAGGTTGGGTGAAAAATCGTTTGAAACGTGAAGGCCGAGAAGATGAGGTTGAAGTGGATCAGACGGAAAAAGAGGATATTGTAATTCCTCGCTCTAAGCCTGTCGTAGAGCAACCGGATGAACAACCGGAAATGGATGATTACGAAGAGTTTGATACGGAGGCTGAATTGTTGAAGGCCGAAGCGAAAGAAAACCGTAAAACAGTACCAGAATATGAGGAGGAAGAGGTCGCTGCTGCTGATGATTTAGTCGTTACGATCGCAAAAGGTGACGATGATCCGATAAACGAAAAGACAGAGGAGATAAATACCCCGGAATTAGGGGATGAGGAGGATGCCGGATTCACGGTGGAAGTTGCCGCTGGTAATGATGAGACCTACGATGCCTCGGCCTTGGGTACGTATGATCCCCGTTTGGATCTTTCCCGTTATGTATTCCCTACCTTGGACTTGCTGAAAGCGTATGATAGTGGGAGCATGGAGATCAATCGGGACGAATTGGCGGAAAACCAACGCTTGATCAAGCAAGCCTTGGAAGATTTCAATATAAAGATCGCTTCGATCAAAGCGACAGTCGGACCTACGGTTACGCTTTATGAGATTGTACCCGAGGCGGGTGTCCGTATTTCTAAGATCAAGAACTTGGAGGATGATATCGCCTTGAGTTTATCCGCTTTGCAGATCCGTATTATCGCCCCGATGCCCGGAAAGGGAACGATCGGTATCGAGGTGCCGAATAAGAATCCTCAGACGGTATCGATGCAATCTGTTATCGCTTCACGCCGATTCATTGAGGGTAAGTATGAGTTGCCTGTGGCGATGGGTAAGACGATTACGAACGAGGTGTTCATGTTCGATCTTTGTAAGACACCGCATCTATTGGTAGCCGGTGCTACGGGACAAGGTAAGTCTGTCGGTCTAAATGCGATCATCACTTCCTTATTATATAAGAAGCATCCATCGGAGTTGAAATTCGTGATGGTAGACCCGAAAATGGTTGAGTTTAGTATCTATTCCAAGATAGAACGTCATTATCTGGCGAAACTTCCGAATGCGGAGAAGCCGATCGTTACGGAGCCAGCTGACGCTGTCGCTACATTGAACTCGTTGGTGATCGAGATGGAAGACCGGTACCGTTTACTGGTGAACGCGAATGTTCGTAATATAAAGGAATACAACGCTAAGTTTATCGAACGGCGGTTGAACCCGCAGAAGGGACATCGCTTCTTACCCTATATCGTGGCGGTAGTGGATGAGTTTGCCGACTTGATCGCGGTGGCCGGACGTGAGATCGAGTTGCCTATCTCTCGTATTGCGGCGAAGGCCCGTGCGGTAGGTATCCATATGATCTTGGCTACGCAACGCCCGGATACAAAGGTGATTACCGGTACGATCAAGAGTAACTTTCCGAGCCGTATTGCCTTTAAGGTTGCTTCTATGATCGATTCACGTACGATTCTGGATGCTCCGGGCGCTAACCGTTTGATCGGACGGGGCGATATGTTGATTGTCGTGGCGGGACAAGAGCCGGTTCGTGTGCAGTGCGCTTTCGTAGATACGCCCGAGGTGGAGGATATCGTGGATTATATCGGTGAGCAGACTGGTTTCCAAACCGCTTATTTGCTTCCGGACTATGTGCCGGAAGGTGGGGAGGCATCAACTTCGGGAGCAGTCGATTTATCAGATCGAGATCCCTTATTTGACGAGGCGGCTCGTTTGATCGTGATTCAGCAACAAGGTTCTACTTCTTTGATCCAGCGTAAATTTGCTATCGGTTATAATCGTGCCGGACGTTTGATGGATCAATTGGAGGCTGCCGGTATTGTTGGCCCGTTTGAGGGAAGTAAGGCCCGTCAAGTATTGGTGCAAGATGAGTATTCGTTGGAGCAAGTATTAAATGCTTTGAAATAAATATGAGAAGAGAACATAAAATAAGAGTGTGGCGGTGTATCGCGTTTGTCGGATTATTCTTGTGCTTCCTGTTGGGGTTAGGAGTGGGGGCGCATGCCCAGAATGCGAATGATATCTTGGGGAAGGCGGCCGCTGCTTATGAGAATTCGAACGGGATAAGCGCTTCTTTTACGATGTTTACCCGTTCTGCCGGTCAGAATGCGGGAGAGAGTTTTGAGGGAACCATCCAGATGAAAGGTGATAAGTTTACATTAGTCACGCCGGATGCGCTTATTTGGTTTAATGGTACGACGCAATGGACGTATGTGGAACGGAACGATGAGGTGAACGTGACGAATCCTACGGGAGAAGAGTTGCAATTTACAAATCCCGCTCTTTTATTAAATAGTTATAAGAAGGGATTCACGGCGGCTTATAAAGGCGAGAGTACGGCACCGAACGGAAAAGCCGCTTACGATGTGGAATTGACACCGAAGAAAAAAGGGGATATCGTGAAAGTGGAGTTGCAAATCGAGAAATATTCAAATTTCCCGGCTCGTATCACGGTTACTTCTAAAAACGGCGTTAGCAGTACGATCCAGATCAGCCAATTGAAAACAGGTATAAACCAACCGGATCGTTTTTTTGTTTTTAACGAAGGGGATTATCCGGACGTAGAGGTGATAGACCTTCGATAATAGAGAATTGAAAATTGATAATTAATACTTAGATACTATGAGCGATTCAGTGAATGAGAAAGTACGTTGCCTTATTATAGGCTCGGGTCCAGCAGGTTATACGGCAGCGATTTATGCTTCCCGTGCGAATTTATCTCCGGTGCTTTATGAAGGAATACAGCCGGGGGGACAATTAACGACAACTACGGAGGTGGAGAATTTCCCGGGATATCCGGACGGTATAACCGGTCCTGAGTTAATGGAAGATTTAAAAAAACAAGCCGTCCGTTTTGGTGCGGATATCCGTTTCGGTATCGCTACCGCCGCTGATTTGGGCGAGGCTCCTTATAAAATTACGATTGATGGTGAGAAAGTGATCGAGACGGAGACTTTGATTATCGCTACGGGTGCTTCCGCGAAGTATCTGGGTCTTCCGGATGAGCATAAATATGCGGGTATGGGTGTATCCGCTTGCGCTACTTGCGATGGTTTCTTCTATCGTAAAAAGACGGTAGCGGTAGTAGGTGGTGGGGATACGGCCTGTGAGGAAGCGATTTACTTGGCTGGTTTGGCGAAGCAGGTTTACTTGATCGTGCGTAAACCCTATTTGCGTGCTTCAAAAGTAATGCAAGAACGTGTTTTCAAGACTCCGAATATCACGGTGCTTTTCGAACATAACACCCTGGGTTTATTTGGTGAGAATGGCGTGGAAGGTGCTCATTTGGTAAAACGTATGGGAGAGCCGGATGAGGAGAAAGTGGATATCGCTATCGATGGTTTCTTCTTGGCGATTGGCCATAAACCTAATTCGGATATCTTCAAGCCATGGATAGATACGGACGAGATCGGTTATATCGAGACAGTTCCGGGAACTCCCCGAACGAAAGTTCCGGGTGTGTTTGCCGCTGGAGATGTCGCTGATCCCCATTATCGTCAAGCTATTACCGCTGCGGGAAGTGGTTGTAAGGCTGCTATCGAGGCTGAACGTTATTTATCAGAGATCGGAAAATAGTTGACAGTTGACAATTGATAGTTGACAGTTGCGACAAGCGGTATTTAACTGTCAACTGTCACTTGTCAACTATCAACTGTCACTTGTCATTTGTCAACTAATTTAATTTCCATGAATTTAAAATCTACTCTTCTTTTGCTACTTTGCCTGATGATGGCAGGAATGGTAGCGGCAAAGGATAACACGAAAGTGATCGCCCATCGGGGGTATTGGAAAACGGAGGGCTCTGCTCAGAACTCTATCCGTTCTTTGGAACGTGCCAGCGAGATTGGTGCCTATGGCTCGGAATTCGACGTACATCTTACGGCGGACAATGTGCTGGTAATATTCCATGATAATGATATCCAAGGAAAACATATTCAATCCTGTACTTATGATGAATTGAAAGATTTGCAATTGAGCAACGGCGAAAAGCTCCCTACTTTAGAGCAATATTTGAAACGTGCGAAGAAATTGAAGAATGTCCGGTTAATTTTAGAACTGAAAGCTCATGAGACCCCGGAACGCAACCGTGAGGCTGCTAAAGCTGTTGTAGATATGGTGAAGCGTATGAAATTAGCGAAACGTACGGATTATATATCTTTTAATATGGATGCTTGTAAAGAATTCATCCGTCTATGTCCGAAATCTGAGGTTTCTTATCTGAATGGAGAATTATCCCCGATGGAATTGAAAGAGCTTGGTTTTACAGGATTAGACTACCATTATAAAGTCTTGCAATCTCATCCGGATTGGGTGAAGGATTGTAAAGTCCTAGGCATGACTTCGAATGTCTGGACCGTAGATGACCCTAAATTAATGGAAGAGATGATCGATATGGGAGTCGATTTTATTACGACTGATTTACCGGAAGAGACTCAAAAAATACTACATTCGCGGGCTCAATAAGGCATTATAAAGATGAGAAAGTTTTGTCTGTTGCTTATCCTGTCGCTGGCTTTACCCGTTTTTTGTCTGTTACAAGCGGTAGAGCCTCCCAAAAAGGAAATTCGTGCGGTTTGGTTGACTACGGTTTATGGTCTGGATTGGCCTCATAAACCGGCTACTACCGAGGCGGGACGAAAAGCCCAGCAACAGGCATTGCTTGATATCTTGGACCGGCTTCAAGAAGCGAATTTTAATATGGTCTTCATTCAGGCTCGCTTGAGGGGAGACGTGATTTATCGTTCGGCTATCGAACCGGCCACTAAGACATTCTCTGGTAAGTATGGGGTATTACCGGGATATGATCCGCTCGCTTTTGTCGTTGATGAATGCCATAAGCGAGGAATGGAATGCCATGCGTGGTTCGTGACTTTCCCGTTGGGAACGGAAAAAAGCGTGAAGGAGCAAGGAAAGCTTTCCGTGGTTAAAAAGAAACCAGAACTTTGCAAACGGCATAATGGAGAGTGGTATTTGGACCCCGGCGTACCGGAGACCGCCGATTATATTTTATCCTTGGTCAAGGAGATCGTGAATGGCTACGATATAGATGGCATCCATTTTGATTATATCCGCTATCCCGAAGAGGCGAAAACATTCCCGGATAAAACGCTGTATAATAGATCCGGTAAGAAAAAGTCTCTGGCAGACTGGCGTAGGGAGAATATCAACCGGATGGTTTACCGTATTTACGATTGGGTAAAGCAAACGAAACCTTGGGTGCAGGTTAGCAGTTCGCCACTCGGGAAATATAATCGTATTGAACGGGTACCTAATGCGGGTTGGACCGCTTACGAAAGTGTCTTCCAAGACCCTAAGATGTGGATGCAACAAGGTAAACAAGATATGATTGTTCCGATGATGTATTACCTGCATAAGAATTTCTTTCCTTTCGTGGATAATTGGGTGGATAATTGTAACGGGCGTTTGGTCGTACCCGGCTTGGGAGCTTATCGAATGGATAAGAGTGAGGCGGACTGGGCCGTGAATGATATAACGGACCAGATCGATTATAGCCGTTATTACGGAGGAGCCGGCTGTGCGTTCTTTCGTTGTGGAAATGTCCTGTATAATGACAAGGGACTTTATAAAGAGTTGAGAGACAATTACTATAAATATCCGGCCCAATTGCCTCCATTGACTTGGCTGAATGATTCGGTACCTGCCGCACCGGAGGGGATCAAAGTGGAACGTTTGGACGATGAGTTGCACTTAACTTGGGAGAAACCTGTGTCGGAAAAGCAGGACTTAACTTATACCGTTTATTATTCATTGACAGATTCGATCGATACGGCTTCGGCAAAATCCATATTAGCTACAAATATTTATGGCAACGAGCTTTTTCTTCCTATCGATGTAGAGTCTGAACGTGGGTATACATTTTCTGTAACGGCTTCCACCCGTTACCGGATAGAGAGTGAACCTTCTCCGGATACCTATTATTACCTGTCTAAATTTATCAAGTAAAGGGGGTATTTTGATTTCGAGTTTTTTTGCTTATTTTTGCGGCATATGAGACGATTTGCCACATCCTTGTTTCTTGTAATTCTTGCTTCCTTAATCTTTTATGGGGGAGCGGGGGTTAATTTCGTATCTTATTGTTGTGGCGTTTGCGAGAAAGAGGGAGTGGAGGCTTTATTGGAAGCTAAGTGCTGTGAGATTCATGGACATGATCATAGTCGTGATAATCTTGCGAATAATACGGTGGAGTGTTGTGGCATGAACGGCTGTGGCATTGAACGGGTTGATTTTGATTGGAATTCTGTAAATATACAAGTACCGGATCTGCAACCAGTCGTACATGATTTGCTCTTCTCCTCTATTTTCGAGAGTTTACAAATCGCTTCCTTATTTGCTGATTCCTATGAGATTAGGGTGACAGGTCCTCCCGTAGCCTGTCCTCGTGTGTACCTTTCTTTATTGACTACGCTTTTGATTTGATTGTATTCGTGAGGGTGGAAGCTGCTCGCTGAATACCCTTTGGTTTTTTAAGGTAGGGGATGCTCTATCCCTGCGGAAACTGTATTTAACGATTCAATCAAATAACAACTATCATGTTAAGACAATTATATCTGATATTTTTACTGCCCTGTTTGACTTTTACTTTGACTTGGGCCGAGGATTCCGGCAAGAAAGTGAAAGGACGTGTATGTGATGAAAACAAACAACCTATTATCGGTGCAAATGTATATTGGGAAGGAACCCAAAATGGAACCACGTCCGATGTGGATGGAAATTTCGAGTTAGAACGAAAAGGTGACTCCAAGAATCTGGTGGTTAGCTATATCGGTTATATGACTGAGGTCACCCCTGTGGATGAGAAGGACGATGCTATGCAGATTTTCTTAAAAGGTGAGATCGCCTTGGATGAGGTCGTGGTTAGTGAGCGCAAGATGGGAACCATCGCTTCCCGTACGAGCGTATTGCAAACTCAGAAAATTACGTACGATGAGATTTGCCGTGCGGCCTGCTGTAATCTGGCGGAGAGCTTTGAGACAAATCCGTCTGTCGATGTATCGTACTCGGATGCGGCTACAGGTGCCCGGCAAATTAAGCTGTTGGGATTGGCGGGAACCTACGTACAAATGTTGACCGAGAATTACCCGAATTTCCGGGGGGCCGCTTCCTTATATGGCTTGGATTATGTTCCGGGAGCTTGGATGGAAAGTATTCAGGTGTCTAAAGGAACCTCTTCGGTTAAGAATGGGTATGAGGCGTTGGCCGGACAAATCAACGTGGAATTCAAGAAGCCCCCTACGGCGGATATTTTCTCTGCTAATGTGTTCGCTAGTGATGCCGGACGTTATGAAGGGAATGCGGATGCTTCTTGGCATATCAACGACAAGCTCTCTACCGGTTTATTGGTACACTACTCGAATGATAAAATGCAACATGACGGTAATGACGATGGTTTTCTCGATACGCCGCTAAGGGAACAGGTGAACGTAATGAATCGTTGGTATCATAAATTGGATAAATACGTGGCTCAATACGGAGTTCGCTATCTGCATGAGAGCCGTACCGGTGGGCAGGATACGAAACACCATGATTTCACCGACCCGTATCGGATTCATTTAAATACGAACCGGGCCGAATTATTTACGAAGCAGGCCTATATTATCGATAAGGAAAAGGTAGAGAGCGTGGCATTGATACTTTCCGGTTCTTATCATGAGCAAAAATCAAGATATGACCGTACGCCCTATAATGTATATCAGAATAATGTATATGCCAGTTTGCTGTATGAAAAGGAGTTTACGCCGATGCATAGCTTGAGTACCGGATTAAGTATGAACTATGATGGTTTCGACGAGAATCTGGTTCAATATGCGGGAGGAGAGTCGGTCCGTCATGCCTATGACCGTACGGAAGTCGTGCCGGGAGCTTATGCCCAATATACGTTCAATCTGAATGATAAACTGATCTTATTGGCGGGTGTACGTGCGGATTATAGTACGTTGTATGATTTCTTTGTAACCCCTCGTGTACATATTAAATATAATCCTTTTGACTGGTTCCATATCCGGGCTTCGGCAGGTAAAGGATTCCGGACAGCGAATGTGCTGGCAGAGAACAACTTTTTGTTATCCAGTAGTCGAAAAATGTATATCGCCGACAATCTGGATCAAGAAGAAGCGTGGAATACCGGTCTGAATCTGTCATTTTATATACCTTTGTTCGGGAAGGAACTGAGCTTGAGCGGGGAATGGTATTATACCGATTTCTTGAAGCAAATCGTGGTGGATATGGATAGTGATCCTCATGCGGTTCGTTTCTACAATCTGGATGGGCGTTCCTATTCGAATAGCTTCCAAGTGGAGGCTTCCTATCCTTTTTTCCGGGGATTTACGTTAACGGCCGCTTATCGTTATACGGACGCGAAGACCGATTACCGGAATGAGGAGGGTGTGGCGCATCGATTGAAAAAGCCGTTGGTTAGTGATTATAAAGGTTTATTGACCGCTTCTTATCAAACCCCGTTGAAAAAATGGCAGTTTGATTTGACCGGCCAGTTTAATGGAGGCGGTCGTATGCCGACACCGGATGCGTCTAATCCGTTATGGGAGCCGAATTTTAAGGCTTATACGGTTGTGAATGCGCAGATTACGAAATATTTCCGTCAATGGTCTATTTACGTGGGAGCGGAGAACCTGTTTAATTACAAACAACCGAATCCGATTATCGATGCCAGCAATCCCAGAGGGGATAACTTCGATGGATCTATGGTGTGGGGACCGGTGCATGGACGGAAAATTTATGCGGGTATCCGCTTTAATATAAGCAGGGATTGACACGTATATACGTATAAGCCCGTACGTATATACGTGTAGGCCTATGCGTATACTGGTGTGCCCCTACGCCTATATACGTGTAGCCCGATGCCTATAGTGGTGCTTTTCTTTTGGTAGATATGAATGGATAATTAGAACTGTTAATATTAAAAAAAACAATTGATTATGAGACGATTAATTATGTTGCTATTTTGTGCCGTATGTACGGTATCGATGACATTCGCCCAAGAAGCGAAAAAGAAGAAGGACTCTGTGACATTCTTTATCGAAGCGATGGATTGTGATCACTGTATCAAGAAGATCGAGAAAAATATCGCTTTCGAGAAAGGAGTGACCGACTTGAAATGTGATCTGAGCACCCGTACGGCCATTGTGACTTACAAGACGGATAAGACTTCGAAGACCCGCTTGGCCGCGGCCTTCAAAAAGATCGGTATGGAAGCGGTTCCGGTAGATAATGGCACCGGCTGTCCGGTACCTCCGGCGAAAAAAAGTGAGCATACTCACGCTCATTAACATGGAAATTCATAAGAACATCTTATCTTTGCAGATGTTCCGTGAGGGCGGGCCGGAGTGTCCGCCCTGTTTATGAAATAATTTTTCTACGGAATGCAGCGTTTGTTTAATTATTTACATCCTAATATTGTACAGTCTCCAGAAGGGAGACGTTCAAGGCACGACTGAATGAATGAGCTACAACTGATAGAGGGTTGTCGGAAGGGGGAGAGACGAGCTCAAAAAGAGCTTTATGATGCGTATTCCCGAAAAATGATGGGAGTTTGCCTTCGTTATGTGAACGACAGGGAAACGGCTCGTGATTTGTTGCAGGATGGCTTCGTGAAAATCTTTACCAGTATGGATTCCTATACAGGGAGTGGTTCATTTGAGGGGTGGATGCGGAAGATCTTTGTTAATTGTGCGTTGGAATATCTGCGAAAGTCGGATGTGTTGCGTGAAGCGACCGATCTTGACAATACGGCGGAACTGATTCAACCCGATAGTTCGGCTATCTCGGACATGTCGGCGGCTGAGTTGATGAATCTAGTGAAGGAGTTGCCGGTTGGCTTCCGTACCGTATTCAATATGTTCGCGATAGAGGGATATTCTCATAAGGAGATCAGTGAGATGTTGAACATAACAGAGAGTACTTCCCGTTCCCAATATACCCGTGCCAAGCAGTTATTACAACGTAGAATTAACGCATTGTATTGAGATAAGATGAGTAAAAAGGAAAGAGATATATGGGATGACGCGATCCGATCGAAGCTAGAGGATTTCGAGATGGATACGCTACCCGGCGACTGGGAGGCTATAGCCGATCGATTGCCCGGAAAGGCTCCGGTTCCTTTGCGTCGTACGCTTCGCTACTGGGTTGCCGCCGCCGTGATCTCCTTATTGGTCGTATCGGGTGGTATCTATTTATATGACAGGGAGATGGAAGATCTACCTATAGCCCAAGAAATACAGTCTTCACAAGAGTCGACATCCGTGGATACCCCGGTTGTTCCGGTAGAGAAAACGATGGAGCAAGCACCCGTATTAGCGACTATTCCTGCTGCTGCGGTCGTGAAGGCAAAAGCGGCATCTGGAGCGGTTAAAGTGGGAGCTAAGGCTAGGATGGCAGCGTTCCGGCAAAATGTAGAGAGCGCAGAGGATCGGCCTATTTCTGAGTCGGAGGTAATGTCTGCTGATATACCGGCGAATGAGAAAGATACCGTTGAGCCGGAGGTTGAAAGGAATAATGATGAGATAGTTGTTCTCAAGAATGATGTACTTGTCGCGGATGCTACTCCTGTTGCTAAAAAGAAGCCGGAGAAGACTGCGTCCCGGAAATGGGGGTTCGGTATGGGAGGTGGAGGTCTTTCTATGGGCGCTGATAATCTGGTCCCTCAGTATGTGACGAATAGCAGCGTGCTTAAGAGTGAGAATCTGATGAGCTTAAATTCGTTCGATGCGGAGAAGAAAGATCCTGCTAAGACGGATATTCATCATAAGACGCCTATTGGGGTGGGGATCTCAATTAGTCGTTATTTGAATAATCGTTTTTCTTTGCAGACTGGATTAACTTATTCTTACTTAAGATCGGAGTGGAGTACGAATAATACGTATCATATAGAGAATGATCAGCGATTGCATTTTATAGGAATTCCATTATCATTGACTTATAAGATCGCGGAATGGAATCGTTTTATGTTTTACGCCTCTGCCGGAGGTATGGCGGAAGTGAATGTCGCAGGCAAACGTAGAATGAAATTATTCTCGGATGAGGTAGAGATCGCAAAGCAAAGCGAACATATTCGAATGAAAGAATGGCTATGGTCTGTAAATGCCCGTGCGGGTGTAAGTTATCCGATTATCCGTTTTGTAAGCGCTTTCGCTGAGGTGGGAGCCAGCTATTATTTTGATAATGGTAGCGAGATCGAAACCATCCATTCGGAGAAGCCGTTTAACATGAGCCTTCAGTTCGGATTTCGTTTTGGTTTTTAATACTCGATAGATTAACAGTGTAAATACAAATACTTAAAAATAGAAAAATTGAATTATGAAAGCATTTAAATTAATTGGAGCATCGGCGGCTGCGTCATTATTGTTGTTGACCTCTTGTCTTGGAGAATCGAATAATACGGTGACTCGTGCCGGCTTTGGTGTCGCAGGTCTTTCTGAAAAGACATATAAAACGGTACTGAATACAAATATGGGAGCATTATACTCTCCGTCTTTATCGGCACAAGTAGTTGACGGAGCTTGTTACTTGATCAACTATGAATTAGACCTAAATTCTCCGGAGAATGCGAATGCGGCGACAAATGGTTATTTAACAGCGACAATCTCTGTGGCAGATGAGATAACAAAAGGACAGCCAGTCTTTTATAATGTGCCAGATTCGGCCAGCTTACTTCAGAATGAGATACCTGTAAAAAACCTATTTAGCAATGGCGACTATGGGGTGTATGTAGACGGTTATTTATTCTTCTTTATAACAATGGATATGTTTAAGGATCAGAAAAATTCTTATACTTTATATTGGGATCGTTCAAAGGAGCCTACTATGGTGGATAATGTCCCGACATATGACTTGTTCTTGCGTGTCGCTAAAGTAGCGGACGGAACAGGTTCTGCTGCATCATCCATAGGAGAAGTCCGTGCGTTTAATGTTAAGTCTGTATTGGAGTCTGTGAATAGCGCTGAGGCTAATAAAGATTCAAAGTCTTTTAATCTTAAGGTCAATTATCTAAATACGATTAATGAAAAAGATAGTACGGATTTGAAATGGGCTTCTTATACCGTTCTATTCCAAGTCGTGAAAAACTCATAAAGAAATTAGTATAGAAGTTGAGGGCGTACCGATAAGAAGATTATCGATACGCCCTATTTTTTTGCCGTTTTTTTTATGTATATGGGTAAAGATCGTATCTTTGCGTACTTTAAGAGGAGTATTGTGAAATGAGATACAAGAATTTAATAGGTTTTGTCTGGGTGGCGGTTATCATGGGTCTGTTTACCTCTTGCCTAAAAGACATAAATAACGTCTATAATCCGGGAACGACCGCCGCTGTGGTTCGTCAACATGGAGATAGCGCGTTGATGATGGCTAATACCCGGTTCGGTTGGATCTATGCGACGAAGCTGAGCTCATACTCAGAGGGTAAATGCTTGTTGGTGAGTTTTGATTATGATCCTAGCTTGCCGGAAAATACGGGTGCGGAACAAAAAGGGTATTATACGGTGACGATACAAGGGGAAACCGCCGTTAACCAGCAAAACGCTGAGAGTCCTCTTACGGATACGCATAAACTATTGACAAATGAGCAACCGATACTTGCGGTTAATCCGAACGACTCTGTTCTGTACGTCAAATTGGAAGATTATTTGTTTTTGCCTTCCGCCTGTTGGACAACAAAAGACCGGGCTTTAAATTGGCAACTGACTTATGATCCGACTCAACAACCAGTTGTTGAAAATCGGAAATCAATTTATTCCTTATATTTACGGGCTGCCGCTACGACCGGAAAGCCGGAGGATAAGGCAGAGGAGGCTATCGCGGTTATCAATGCCTTTAATCTGGCGAATTTTATCAAGGATATGCGAGAACAAGGTGGACGCGACGCGGATATGTATGTTCGGATTCATTATATCGATCAAATTAATCCGAAAGATAGTACCCAGTTTACATGGGGAGTAACAGATCCTTTACTTATAAACTAAAGAAGATGAGAAAGCGAATTTTATACGGCTTATTTTTATCCTTATTTTTCTTAATGACCTCTTGTATGGGGGATGGAAGTAATTCCATCAATTATCATCGAGTAGGAGTGATACGTGAGAATCCTATGCGATGTATCTACACGGCGGATGATCAAGGGGAGATCTTTATCGTCTCTTCCTCTGAGTTTGAGAATCGGACGGATTTGAAAGATGGCGACTGCTGTGTGGTTGATTTCAAGACGAATTTTAGCGAGGAATTGGGCAATGGTGTTTACAACGCTGAGATTTATAAGTATGATTCGGTCGCTGTATGGCCTTTGCATGAGACATTGACTGATACTACGGTTGTATTGGACAAGGAGCGTCTGGTTACGCTGGACTTTAAGAAAAGTATTTATTTGGAAGGACGTTTCTTCTTGCAAACCCAACATGTAAATCATCAGGTAGACCAAAAGGATATTTTCAATTTATCCTATAACCCTGATCAGGAGGTGGAAAAAGATGATGACGGACAACGGATCTATAACCTATATCTCCGGGTAACCCAAGAGGGGGGTACCGGCGATTCCACTAAATGGATCAATACGACCGCTTTTACGATCGATAAGTTTTTGGACCAAGCCAAAGCGATAGAGAGCAGGGAGGGGCAAAATGAGATAAACTTTAAAATAAATTATGCCGAACGCTATAATGCGGATACAACCGCATGTGTTTGGGGGGCTACCGACGTATTTACGTTGCGTTTTACGAATTAAATATATACTTTTGCTATTTAAAAGTAAACAGAGATGTATAAGGAGATATTTAGGTGGGTAATCGCTATCATCTCACAGCCGGCGAAGGCGTGGGTCTTGTTAGCGAAAAAAGGAGAGAAGCAGGAGGAGTTCTTATCCCGATTCGTGTATCCTTTGATCGGCTTCGTTACTGTCGCGGCTTTTCTGGGCGTATTGTTTACGCGGAAGGAGTTTGATTTAGAGCTGGCCTTGAAGTCGTCTATCCGGACATTGGTGTCCTCGTTCGGTGGTTTTTACCTCGGGGCTTATCTGATGAACGAGATATGGCAAGGTATATTTAAACGGGAGAAGGATTTGAAACTGTGGTTGCGCTTCGTCGGGTATTCCTCGTCGTTGATGTTCGCTTTGAATATCGTATTGATGTTGCTTCCCGAGTTTTTCTTCTTGCGGATATTTATCCTTTATACATTTTATATTGTTTGGGAAGGCGCTGGTCCTTATATGGGAGTCGAGGAGAAGATCCGCTTGAAGTTCGTAGGATTTACAACCGCCATAATATTACTGACTCCGGTAGTTATCGAGATTTTGTTATCGATGCTGATGCCCGGTTTGAGTTTTTGACAGAATAACACAAGATGAAAGAGAAGATTAGTAATAACATACAGATAAAGAATAAGCGGGCGACGTTCGACTACGAGTTGCTCGACACTTTTACGGCCGGGATCGTACTGACCGGAACGGAGATTAAATCGATCCGTTTAGGGAAGGCGAGTTTGGTAGATACGTTTTGTATCGTGGAAAAAGGGGAACTGTGGGTGAAGAATATGTACATCGCCGAATATTTTTACGGTACGTACAATAATCACAACGCACGGCGGGACCGGAAATTACTTCTTACCAAAAAGGAATTACGAAAGATCGAGGGCGCCGTTCGTGCCAGTGGTTTTACGATCGTTCCCACTCGTTTGTTTATCAATGAGAAAGGATTGGCGAAAGTAGTCGTCGCGATCGCACGAGGTAAAAAGGAATATGATAAGCGAGACTCCATCCGGGAACGTGACGACCGACGGGAGATGGATCGGGCTTTCAAACGATAAGTCGAGATGGAAACAGGGCAAGGCGTGATCGGTAGGGTTTGGGGATGTATCCTGAAAGCTCTGCCTAAAGCAGGCAAGACGTGTTTATGGCTGCTAAAGATTATTTTGCCTATTTCTTTATTGGTCCGTATATTGCAATATTCCGGAATATTAGGTCAGATCTCGGATTGGTTAGTGCCCGTGTTCTCGTTGGTGGGTCTGCCGGGGGAGACAGCCATTGTTTTTATAACCAGTATATTCTCCCCATTATATGCTCCGATCGCTTTGATCACCTCGATGTCTTTAGGAGTCCGTGAAGCTACGATATTGGCATTGATGTGCCTTACTTCCCATAATCTAATGGTAGAATCCTCCGTACAGGCAAAGACCGGGTCTTCTTTCTGGGAGATGACGCTGCTCCGTTTGATCATGAGTTTCGTGATCGCCTTTTCTTTGAATTGGGTAATGCCCCATGAAGGATGGGGACAGGTCGGGATCGCTCAAAGTGCGGCTGTATGCGATAATTGGTTGGAAGTATTCGTACTTTGGTTTACCAGCTCGATGAAGGTGGTGATTTCTATTTTGATAATTGTTACGGCTTTAATGATCCTTCATTATATATTGGAAGAGTTTAATCTAATGAAAGGATTGTCCTCGGTCTTTTCTCCGCTGATGCGATTATTTGGCTTGCCTCAAGATGCCGCTTTTTTGTGGTTGGTAGGTAATGTGGTCGGACTGGCTTATGGCGGGGCTATTATGGTAGAGCAAATGGAGCAGAGGAAGTTGTCTTACGGTGACGGCAACTTGCTGAACCATCATTTGGCCGTGTGCCATTCCCTGTTGGAAGATACGATCATCTTTGCCGCGATAGGGGTACCCGTTCTTTGGGTGGTGCCTACCCGTCTGTTTTTCGCCATCGCTGTGGTATGGATCCTCCGGGGATATAGTTATATGTACGCAAGAAAGGTAAAACATATTTATGAATAAGGAACGATTTCTGCGACTCTTGAATGAGCGCATTTTGATCTTGGATGGTGGTATGGGTACCATGATCCAAAGTTTCAAACTAAACGAACAAGATTACCGAGGCGAACGTTTCGCCGATTTTCCGGGACAGTTGAAGGGGAACAATGATTTATTGTGTATCACCCGCCCGGATGTAATCCAGTCTATTCATCGTCAGTATTTGGATGCGGGAGCGGATATCTTCGCTACGAATACGTTTAATGCGAATGCTATTTCCATGGCAGATTATGCGATGGAGGCCTATGTACGTGAGATAAATCTGGCCGCCGGCCGATTGTCGAGGGAAGTGGCGGATACCTATATGGCAGAGCATCCGGATCGTACGATCTTCGTGGCCGGATCGATCGGTCCTACCAATAAGACAGCTTCCATGAGTCCGGATGTAAGCGATCCCGCTTATCGTGCCGTAACTTATAAAGATTTGTATAATGCCTACAAGGAGCAAGTCGAGGGACTTGTTGATGGCGGGGTGGATATCATCCTTTTCGAGACTACTTTCGATACGTTGAACGTAAAAGCGGGATTGGAAGCGGCTGAGGTCGTGTTGAAAGAGAAAGAAAAAGACCTGCCGATTATGTTGTCTTTGACTTTGTCTGCGCAAGGTGGACGAACATTTTCCGGACAGACTTTATTGGCCTTCTTAGCTTCCATACAGCATACACATATTGTTTCGGTTGGCTTAAACTGCTCTTTCGGAGCGGCGGATATGAAGCCCTATTTACAAGAGTTGGCGAAGTATGCCCCCTATTATATCAGCGCTTATCCGAACGCCGGATTGCCGAATAGTTTTGGTACCTATGACGAGACGCCGGATAAAATGGCCCAACATGTGAAGCCTTTTGTGGAAGAGGGATTAGTGAACATTATCGGAGGCTGTTGCGGAACGACTCCAGCGCATATCTCCCGGTATCCGGAGTTGGTGAAAGGAGCTAAACCGCATATCCCGGCTTTGAAACCGGATTGCCTGTGGCTGTCGGGCTTGGAACTGCTGGAGGTGAAACCGGAGAATAATTTCGTGAACGTGGGAGAGCGTTGTAATGTGGCCGGTTCTCGGAAATTCTTACGCTTGATAAAAGAAGGCAGTTATGAGGAAGCGTTGACGATCGCTCGTAAGCAAGTGGAGGATGGCGCCCAAGTGATCGATATCAATATGGACGATGGTATGTTGGATGCCGTGAAAGAAATGAAGACATTCTTAAACTTGATCGCCTCCGAACCGGATATTGCCCGTGTACCCGTCATGATCGATTCTTCTAAATGGGAAGTGATCGAGGAAGGCTTGATGTGCGTGCAAGGAAAGAGCATCGTGAATTCCATCTCCTTGAAAGAAGGAGAGGAGGTCTTCCTTAAACATGCCGCCCGTATTAAGCAACTGGGTGCGGCTGCGGTCGTGATGGCTTTCGACGAGAAGGGGCAGGCGGATACCTATGAAAGAAAGATTGAGATTTGTGAACGGGCCTATCGCCTATTGATCGAGAAGATCGATTTCAATCTCCAAGATATTATTTTTGACCCGAACGTATTGGCGATCGCTACCGGTATGGAGGAACATAATGGCTATGGTCTGGCGTTTATCCGTGCCGTTGAATGGATCAAGAAGAACTTGCCGGGTGCGAAGGTGAGTGGTGGTGTAAGTAATTTATCTTTCTCTTTCCGGGGGAACAATCATGTACGCGAGGCTATGCATTCCGTATTTCTATATCATGCGATTGGGAAGGGGATGGATATGGGTATCGTGAATCCGTCTACCTCCGTACTTTATGAGGATATAGAGCCGGAGTTCCGTACCTTGTTGGAAGACGTGATCTTGGCACGCCGTCCGGAAGCTGCCGAGGAATTAATTACTTATGCTCAAAATTTACATGTTCAAGCTTCCGGAGAAACTCCGGAGAAGCATGAGGCTTGGCGTGAGCTTTCATTGAAGGAGCGTTTGGAGCATGCCTTAATTAAAGGGATCGGAGACTATTTGGAGGATGATTTACAAGAAGCCTTGCGGACTTATTCGCATGCCGTGGATATAATTGACGGTCCGTTAATGAGCGGAATGAATAAGGTCGGCGAGTTATTCGGTGCCGGAAAGATGTTTCTCCCTCAAGTCGTGAAGACCGCACGTACGATGAAAAAGGCCGTGGCTATTTTACAACCGGCCATTGAATCTGAAAAGAAAGCTTCCGGCTCTGCGAAGGCCGGTAAAGTGATTTTCGCTACGGTAAAAGGGGATGTACATGATATCGGTAAGAATATCGTCTCTATCGTATTGTCTTGTAATAACTACGAGGTGATTGATTTAGGGGTAATGGTTCCCGCAGATGTGATCATAAAGAAAGCGATCGAGGAGAAACCGGATCTGGTTTGCTTATCCGGCCTGATAACCCCTTCTTTAGAAGAGATGGCGCATGTTGCGGACGAGATGCAGAAAGCGGGACTTACGATTCCTATGATGGTGGGTGGCGCTACGACCTCCAAATTGCATACGGCGGTGAAGATCGCTCCGCATTATGATTATCCGGTGATTCATGTGCTGGATGCCTCACAGAATCCGTTGATCGCCGCCAAACTATTGAATCCAGATACCCGTGACGCTTATATCAGGGAGTTGGAACAAGAACAAGAAGCCTTGCGTGCCTCTTTAGGGCAGAAGAAAGAGACCTTGGCTTCTCTTTCAGAGGCTCGTAAGCATCCGATAGAAATAGATTGGACCGGGTATACACCGGTTGTTCCGGCCCGGATGGGGGTACATGTTATCCCTTATATCCCCTTGGAAGAAGTGATTCCTTATATCCACTGGACCTTCTTTTTTAGCGCATGGAAATTGAATGGCCGTTTCTCGGAAATCTCCCAGATACATGGTTGCGATTCTTGTCGTGCCTCTTGGTTGGCCGGATTCCCGGAAAAAGATCGTGCGAAGGCTACCGAGGCGATGCAATTATACAAGGATGCTGTTAGGTTATTGGATCGGCTGGTCAATATGAAGGTTGAATATTGTAAAGCGATTTACGGATTTTTCTCAGCGAATAGTGAAGGGGATACGATCCGAATGGGTGATATAGCGCTGCCTTTATTACGTCAGCAAGTAAAAAAAGAGGAAAATATTTATAAATGTCTTTCCGATTATGTAATACCGGTTTCCGAGGAGCGAACTGATTATGTAGGGGCGTTTGTCGTTACCGCTGGAGCTGGCGCTGATTGTTTGAAGGATAAATTTGAGGAAGAAGGCGATACCTATAATTCAATGTTGCTGCAAACCTTGACCGATCGCCTAGCGGAAGCTACAGCCGAATATCTTCATGAGAAAGTACGTAAAGAATATTGGGGATATGCTAAAGACGAATCCTTGTCTATCCCGGATCTTTACAAGGTGAAATACCAAGGAATCCGTCCGGCTATCGGTTACCCTTCTCTACCGGATCAATTATTGAATTTCACATTGGATGGATTGCTCGATATGTCGCGAATTGGTGTTTCGTTAACCGAGAATGGTGCCATGTATCCTACGGCTTCGGTTAGTGGGATTTATATTGCCCATCCCTCTTCTCAATATTTCATGATCGGTTCTATCGATGAGGAGCAGATGAGAGATTATGCGAGCCGCCGGAATTTAACGGAGGAGCAAGTCCGAAAGTTATTGAGTAGGAATATAGGATAATTTAGTAGCATCACTGCAACCCGGGTTGCAGTGATGCTGCAATGCCTGTGCAGTAATACTGCAACACCTATTGCAGTAACACTGCATAGGCATTGCAGTAAAAAATCGATCAATACGATCTATCTGCCATAGTAATGCTTGGCGGAAGGAACCATGATAACGTTCAATTCCGGATCAGCCATGTCTGGATCGATCGGGAACATCGGTCTCACGATATTCTTATAGGGAAGCTTCTTGAAGTCCTGATCCACGCCTCCCCTTGTAAAAGCCATCACCCAATCCGCTTGTATATTGTACCATTGGGTTACAAGGTAACCCTGTTTAACCATTACGATATCCATTTCCTTCGGGTCAATTCCTGAACCCTCTAGGTTTGGAGTGGGAGACGATGTGCCTACTACCACATAAACGCTTCCGGTCTTTACGATAGCGATATCTCTTTTCCGTCTCCATGATTCCGCGTTCTTGTCTTCTTCCGGACTCACATAAACCACGGTACCCGACAATTTCACGGGACCTTCGTAGGAATTATCGACCATGGCACCTACCATGCCTTCTACGTGTCCGCCTACGCCGACCTTACGTGCCTGCTTAACCACTTCTTCTCCCGGGATGGAGCAATAAAGAACGCTCTTTCCCTTATCAGTCTGGAATTCCGGACGCTTCAAGAGTCTCGCCAAAGTCCAAGTGACCTCGCCTGAGCCGCCTCCGCCGGGATTATCTCCCATATCACTGATAAAGAAAGGCTTCTTTTTGCTTGCTATTGCCAAATCGATACATTTCTCGAGCGAATATCCCGGAGCTTCCAGCGAGAACTGCTTACGGACATCCCAGAATTTCTGGGCGAGTTTCTTCGCCCCGGCTTTTACCTGTTCCTCATCGTCACCGTAAACCATCACGGTTCCTTGGTTCCGTGGGTTGTCTCCCCAAACATAACCGATCCAGATCCCTGCGTCTATCACTCCGGGCATGGCTTCAACCTCGGGAACCAATGCGTACAGCGATTTCGCAGGCTCGACACGGGTACTCGACCATTCGCCGGAAACTAGGACAGGAACAGCAACCCATGCCTTGTATGCCGGACGTCCTTTCCCCGACTCAAGACGTTCCAACAAATTGACGACCCCTCGCCGATGTGATTCGCGAGAATCCGCATGCGGTGCTTGACGATAAGTCGTAATCAAATCGGAGTTGAGAGCTACCAACCAAGACGTATTTCCGTGAAGGTCCATCGTGGTGGTAGTCAAGACATCGTTTCCGATCAAGCTACGCACCTTCTCCATGAATTCGCCCTCGGGATCGGCTACGCCTTCCACGCTACAAGCTCCGTGGTTATAAAACCAGAAAGCGTCATAGGGCATATTGGCCTTGATCATCTCCAATGTTTTTTCCACAAATGCGTCGTACGATTCTTTTGTCACGGGGCCTCTTCCACCGCCATAGCCAATCTGCGTGGGAAGCCAAGTGGCCGCCTGTCCCATTGCGGAGTCTGGGCTGAGATAGTCCGGCATTCTTACGGGGTGTCCTACGAGCGGCTGCCTATTCGGGACGAACACGCTGTTTTCTATCTGTATACCGGCAATACCGATACGAGGTTTTTTCTTCTGTCCAAAGACCTCTCCAACGAACGATACGGCCAAGAGACAGATTCCGAGCAATACTAAATTCCTATTCATACTATTATGATTTTTGCGAATTGTTATTTCCTTATTAATTAGTTATTAAACCGTCACTAATATCAATCTCGGTTTGAGGTATAGGCAATACTTCCGCACCGGCGCTGAAAGGAGTCTTAGCTCCAAATTCCGCCTTCTTGGTTCCGTTAAATACTTTCTCGCCCCATCCTACACGTACCACGTCAAAGAACCGGAAACCTTCCATTCCAAACTCCAGATGACGCTCGTTCATGATGTCTTCAAACAATTGGCTTCCTGTATGGTTTTTAGGAGCCAAGTTGACATGGCTTCTTACCTCATTCAGATACTTTTGCGCATTAGCGATATCGCCGCTGAAATAGCAAGCCTCGGCATAGTTCAAATATACCTCCGCGAGGCGGATAAGCCTGAGGTTCGTGGGTTGATTATTTCCCCGATTCTCCTCTCTTTGCCCGGGCGCGAGATATAGTTTGCGATTGTACCAACCGGTTCGGTCGTCCGTAACGGGTGCCACATCGCCTTTGGCCGCGGTCTCGATCTCTATGGCCTCTTCCGTGGAAAGGAGAGTGGTCTTCTTTCGTATGATATCCCCCTCGGCATCATAAGCGTCTGCCAAGGCCTGTGTAGGTTGTGCGCAACCGAAGCCGATCGTCATGTTTCGGGGCATAGACATCAGCACGTGACGGTTGCCGTTATTAACGCCATACCCGCTTTGGGTTGTGGAGGTATACATATTTACTTCAAGGATTGAAGAAGAGCAGTGCTCGCCGTCCAGTGAGAATTGCCAAGCGTAATCCTCCGGAGCGACCAAGCTATACTCACCCCCGCACTCATTCTGGAATTTCTCGAATGCCTTTTTTACCTCATCGTATTTTTTCTCATACAGATAAATACGTGTTTGCATGGCGATGGCCGCGCCTTTGGTAATCCTTCCCGCATAGCTTGACTCGTAGTTAGCCACCTCACTTTTCTTAGGTAATACGCTAACCGCATCGTTTAGGTCTTGCTCGATAACCGAGTATATCTCTTCGACAGACGCACGTCCGAGTCTCTCATGATCGAGATCCAAGACTCCCGTATAGCAAGGAACACCACCAAAGGTTTTCACAAGCTCGAAATAAGTATAGGCGCGAATAAACTTGGCCTCACCGATCATCTGTTCCCTGTTATATTTCGAGAATAGGGCATCGTCTGCCATTTCCATATCCCGTATAAACAAATTGGCCTTATTAATACATTGGTAAGAATACCGATATTTGTTCAAGATCTCGGTATGATCCGCTTGATACTGATAATTCTCCAGCAACGTGAAGGTTTGTGCGTCGTTCGAAGAACCGCTGTAGGTCGCGTCATTCGACAACACGTCGCCGAAACATTGCATTGACCATGTGTAACGGAAGTCCTTCATGACGGAATAGACAGCGGTCAGACGCAAGAAAGCTTGTCTTTCCTCTGATATCTCTCCAGCCTCCGGACTTCCTAACGGAGCTAAATCCAAATCTGCACAACTGCTGAATCCTGTTAAAATCGCTAGTACGATTCCTATGATATATTTGTTTTTAAACATGACATTATAAATTTTAAAAAGTAACATTAATACCTCCGGTGAATGAAATGTTCTGAGGATAGATACCGTAATCTATGCCTCTAGACAAAGAGCTGGACTGACCCACTTCCGGATCCATACCCGAGTAACTGGATATCGTAAACAAGTTCTGGCCGCTTACATAAAAACGTACTTTTTGTAGTTTTATCCTCTGCGTGAGAGAAGCGGGCAGGGTATAACCTAGCTGGGCGTTTCTCAAGCGGAAATAAGTCCCGTTTTCTACGTACATGTCCGAGAAGCGGTCATTGTCGTTTACGTCCGTAGCCGTCAGGCGAGGGATGTCCGTATTTGTATTATTTGGCGTCCAATAGTTCATTAACGCTCTATCCTTGTTCGTTATATCGTTCGGGAAGTAGGTGTAATAACGCATCGCGTTGAATATCTGATTACCGATTGTTCCACCAAACTGCAAATTGAGGTCGAAGCCTTTCCACGCCATACCCATGTTGATACCGTATATGATATCCGGAATAGGATTACCGATCATGCATCTATCACTTGAGTCTAACTTGCCATCGCCATTCGTATCTACGAACAATACATCGCCCAATTCGGCATTAGGTTGGAAATCCGCCCGCTTAACGGCATTCAACTGTTCCTGTGTTTGGATAAGCCCGTCTGTCTTATAGCCCCAGAACGCGCCGATAGGCATACCTTCATTCGTATAGGTGAGGTACATGCTTCCGTTTCGGAATGGTCCATCGGAGATTGGTGTGCCACCATTCAATTTCGTCATGCGGTTACGGATGGTCGACATATTTACTCCCACGTTGTATTCGAAACCGCTTTCGGTCTTGTCTCTCCACTCGAGATTCATCTCGATACCGCGGTTGTTCGCCTCGCCGATATTGGTGTAGGTGTTGCTGGCATATCCCATATAGATAGGCATAGGAGCGGCCAGCAGCATGTCCTTCGTTGTCTTGTAATAATACTCGAAGCTGAAGACCATGCGGGTGTTAAAGAAGCTTGCGTCAAGACCGATATTCAGAGATTCCGTGGTCTCCCATTTAATATCCGGATTGCCCAATCTGCTCACGGCAATACCTTGATACAAGGTCTCATTCTCTCTCGCTCCGAATAAAGCACCGTATTGCGTACTCAATGACAGCAAACTACGATCCACATAATTGGTGATATTCTGATTTCCGATCTGTCCCCAACCCCCGCGGAGTTTCAAGGAGGAAACCCATTCGGCGTTCAATTTCTGGAAGAACGGTTCGTTGTCGATTCTCCAACCTAGAGCGAACGAGGGGAAGTTACCCCAGCGATTCTTGGAAGAGAATTTAGAGGAGCCGTCTCGCCGGAAAGTGGCTGTAATAAGGTATTTGTTATTGTAATCGTAGTGTAGGCGGCCCAGATAAGACATCAAACCATATTCCGTAGCGCTATTGCTGGCCGTGGTCTTGTTCTTGTCCAGCGTAGCGTCTATATAATGCAGGTTATCCGACTCTCCGATAAGATCTCTCGCATTTACGCTCAAGGTTTCCTGCTTACCCCATTCATTGGTATAACCTACGAGAGCGGATATGGAGTGCTTCTCGGCAAACGTTTTCTCATACGAAAGGGTATTCTCGAACGTATAGTAATGCCCTTTGGTCTGCGACTTCGATAAACTACTCTCTAAATTTCTTTGGCTTGAGGATACCTCATAGACAGGCGAGAAGGTTTTATTGTCTACCCTTCTGATTTCCGCTCCGAAGCTACTCTTGAACTTCAATCCTTTTATAATCTGCCATTCCCCATACATATTGCCGATGAAAGCAAGTTTCTCCCGTTGATTATCCCGATACATGATACTTGCCAATGGGTTATAGTAGTCAATATAAGGAGAGTAACCATATGAACCGTCTGCGTTTTGGGCGGGAGTTACCGGATCCAAACGGATTGCGTTACTTACGACACCATAGTCGGAGTCGTACACATTACTACTGTTGCGCTCGCTAATACTTGCGTCGGTAGATCTTGCGATCGACGCGTTGGTACCCACTACCAAATGATCTTTGAGCACCGTTTTTTCCGTGCTTTGACGGACACTGAACCGTTCGTAGTTGGATTTCTTGATCGTTCCATCTTGGTTGATATAGTTCAAGCCCAGATTGAATTTATAGTCGTTCTCTTTACCACCGCTTATGCCGACACTGTAGTTATGCATAAAGGCCGTATGCGTAATCTCGTCCATCCAATTGGTGGAAACATTACGATTGACAAGGGCCAAGTTGATGGGAACGCTCCTCACTGTGTTCAACTGTTCTTGATAGTCGTACCATTCCGGACCTGACATCAAATCGAGATTATTCAATATTTTGTTCATACCCCAATATGCGTCGAGCGTAACGGTGGTTTTTCCAGCGGCGCCTTTTTTCGTAGTGATAAGGATTACGCCGTTCGCGCCACGGGAACCGTAGATAGCGGAAGCGGAAGCGTCTTTAAGCACCTCCATAGACTGTATATCCGATGTGTTCAGGTAGTTTATATCCGTCACGGGCATCCCATCCACGACGAACAATGGCTCCGCGTCGTTTACCGTACCGACACCTCTGATACGGATCGTGGCGGCGGAACCCGGAGATCCGGAACTGGAAGTGACGGATACACCGGTAGCCAAGCCTTGCAATGCGGTAGAAACATTGGCCACTGCTTGGCGAGCGATTTTCTCCTCGCTCACGGACGAGATAGCCCCCGTGATATCACTTTTCTTCATCGTACCGTAACCAATCACTACCACCTCATCCAACTTTTGTGTGTCCTCTTGCAAGGAGATGCTTAAAACCGATTTATTGCCTACCGAAATCTCCTGGTTCATATAACCGATATAGGACACTTGCAAAATAGCGTCTTTGGCTACTTCCAACGTGAATTTTCCATCTATATCCGTTATTGTCCCGTTTGTTGTCCCTTTTACCATCACATTGGCGCCAATTATCGGCATACCGGTAGCATCAATCACGGTTCCGGTGATCTGACGGGTGTTTTGTTGCGGGGTGGATACGATTGATGGTTTCTCTATAATCTTGATGTCGCTTTTAATGCGCATGTTTGGGGAGTGTACGGAAGCGTATACCCCTGTGGTAAAAATAAATAGCGGGATTGAGGTTAATTTCATGACTCTGCCCAATTTAGTTTTTGTGTTTAATCGGGGTTTAGGATTCCCCTTATAATTTTCATTCATACATTTGTAATGTTTTAGTGTTAGTATTATTTGATTTAAAGGCGCTTAGAAACTTGTTTGGCTGGGTTATGTTGCCATATCTTCCAGCCAGTTTCCCTGTTAGATATGGTTCATGATGGTTCCTGTTTCATAGGCTCTCCTTTCTTTAAGATTAACTTTAGTAAACTAAATATGTTTATTTGGTTGTTTGATTTGCAATATTCGTGAAAAAAAACGACACCTGCAAGCAAGTCTCTGCTAATTTAATATTGTGTATTCAATCGATAGAAGTCATTAATACGGCTTAATTATGTCAATTTGTCATTTCTCTCTCCTTCTGCTTCTTGTATTTGAGATAGGATAGGGTGTGTGTGTATTATATGCGATTCTCTGGTAGTTAAGCCCTGACGAATAGAATGTGTATGAAGGAAAATACTTGCAGTTTGCCTTCTTTTTATCAATATCCGCCGAATTATTATATCTCTTGTTTCAGAAAACTAATAAATGCCTCCTGAATGATATTTGAAAATCAGTCGACTTTTTTGCCGTTCTAGAGCGCAAAGGCTCTATATAGTCTCGTTTTTCAGTGTACAAAAGATTGAGATTAGGAGTAGACCCCAGCTAAATTAGAGCAAGTGCCGGATAATCCGAACTAGATGCCGGGTAGATGTCGGTTATCTGCCGGGAAATAGAAATTATAAGCCGACTAGATACATACAAGTTCAGGATATATCCTAAAAAATGTGCTATTTTGGGTACTAAAGTTCCATAATATTGGTTTAAACGTAACTGTTTTGAAAAAGTATGTGTTTAAAATATGTTTAGAAAGTAAACATTATGATAGTGTTTCGGTAATTCTTTTTGCATTCAGATAGTATGAGTTACATTTGTCAATTCATTTCAAATATTATTTAAAAACAGAGAGATATGGATGAGAAAGGATTCGTGGAAGGGGTGAGAAGGTATATGTCCCAGTTACGAGAGGAAAAGCGTTATTCCTCCGCCAAAAGTTATCAGGATGCGTTGAACTCCTTTATAAAGTATAGTGGAACAGAGAACATTTCCTATTCGGATATCAATAAGGCCAATCTTCACCGATATGAGGCTTATTTGTTGGAGAAAGGCTGCATGTGCAACACGGTTTCCACTTATATGCGTCGTATCCGTTGCGTCTATAACAAGGCGATCGAAGATGGTGATGCGGAATATATCCCCGGTTTGTTCCAAGGAGTTTTTACGGGAGTGGAGAGTAAGCGCAAGAAATCCCTATCCTTAGAGAACCAACATAAGTTGATGACGGTGAAGGTAGAGAGTGAGGTGCTAAGGGAGACACAACTGGTCGTTTGTTTGTTGTTTCAGTATGCAGGAATGTCGTTCGTGGACTTCGCCCACCTAAAAGAAAGGAATATCAAAAACGGGATATTGGACTATAATCGGCAGAAGACAGGCACACCGATGAGACTGGAAATCTTGGATACGGCAGAATTGATGCGCAAGGAATTAATGGGTGACAAGAAGCCGGCCTCAGGCTATTTATTCCCTTTTTTGAGTGGAACGAAGACGGGCTATGAGGCATATCTCGAATACAATGCGGCCCTATCCCGATTCAATCGAAATTTGAAGGCGTTGAAAAAGGCCGCTGGAATAGCATCGGATGTTACTTCTTATACGATCCGCCATTCCTTTGCCATGGCATTGAAAGAGCAAAATGTCCCTATAGAAATGATCAGTGAATTATTGGGGCATAAGTCTATCAAGACCACCCAGATTTATCTGAGAAGTTTCTCTTTAGAAAAAATGACAGAGGTGAATAGCACTTGCTTTGGTTGTGTCTATAATTATGTGTCGAAAGTGGGATGAGGCTACTTAGTGAGTAGCGTTTGTTTCACGCCGCAAATGTAGTAAAAAATAACAAAAAACAAGCAATCATTAGGGTTTGTTTGTGTTTCCAGTTGGAT
>NZ_MNQY01000030.1:61160-154754 GCF_001915675.1 Parabacteroides sp. merdae-related_45_40
CGCTACTCACTAAGTAGCCTAATTTCTCACATGGCGAAAAAGGGTTATGGTGCATATATCAAACTATCTCTTTTAAGCAATCAACGAGATGCGAGCGAATGTTGTAAAAACGGTTGTAAATTCGGTACCTCATGAGGGTATCGACGCCGTAGGCGTTGAAAGAACCATTCCTGAAAACCCGTTACGGCGAAAATCTGATCAGAAACATTGGTACATCGCTATCGTCAACAACAAGTCCGAGAAACTATGCCGTGACAAGCTGGAAAAGCGCATAGCCAGTCAGCCGGAAGGCGAGAAGGACTATGAGGTTTATATAGCCTCCCAAAAAGAGATGTGTCTTCTGCCAAGCGGCAAGCGTAAGCAAGTAGACCGGATCGTCTTCCGTTCCATTGTATTCATCCGTTGCACCGATGTCTTGCGTAGGAAGGAGATCGTTCATCTTCCTTATATCAAACGTTTCATGGTAAACATAGCTGGCGAACGGTCTGGAGGCATACGCCCCGTAGCCTTCATTCCGGATGAGCAGATGGTGAAACTCCGTAGGATGCTGGACGATTCCGAAGAGCCTGTCATTATCGATCCCCGTCCGCTGCCTCTTGGAGCGAGGGTACGCATTAACGGCGGTAAGTTGCATGGTCTAGAAGGTAACGTGCTGGAAGTGGAGGATGGCAATCTTAACTTTGTGATCCGTGTAGATCTACTGGGATGTGCCAAAGTAAATATCACCCGTGACCTGCTAGAGCTATTATGATACACATAGATGGATACGCACTACGGTAAAAAAGAGGATAGATCCGGAGTACGCCTTATCTCGTTGTTAGGAAACCATTTGAAAGAGATTCTTAAGCGAGAGGCGGATAATCGTGCCTTCATCCATCTTTACTGTACGGGTCCGTATTGGGTGGCGTTCGAGAAATCAGCTTACCTGTTACGCCAAATATCTTCCCGTACCTTAGTGACCCCGTTAAGCCTCACCACGTACCCGTTTCCAATCGTGATGGTCTCTTGGACAGATGGCGAGTTACGTTCCTATACACGTAACCATCTTTTCCATCGCGAAGGCAATGACTACGGTCGGTTATCCGTCCCTACTCGTACGCTTGACGGTTACAAGGAGTGGCATAAGGAAGAGGTGAGGTATTTTCCGATGCCGGAAGTAAAAACCACGTCCATGGATCGTGACATGGAGATTGATTAAAGATACTTCTGAGGTTCAAGAGAGCCTCCAATCAAGAATATATTATCGCTAGGTCGCAATTAGAAAATGAGAATTAGGCGGCCGATATCGATCAAGAGGTCAGCTATCTCTAGTAGCGAGGAGAGTCCCTTTTTCTTTAACCGATAGACTAGACTCTTGCTTTAGCTTATACCACTCCAACCACTTGAGAGGTTCGGTCGCTTATTATTATAGTTAGATAGATATGAATAAAACAAATATGGAAAAGGTGAAATATCGTTATAATCGCTGGCGTTTAGCGCTGGGGCGTCTGGTAAATTTGCGGTATATCAACCGCTGGATCATTTTTTGTGCGGATCTTTTCATTTCCCTATGTGTATCTTTGATAGGAGTGCTGGGATTATTGTCCATCATGCATGTATACATAAGCGGGATTAGTGTATTAAAGGTAGGAATAGCTTCCTTTGTGGCCAGTATCCTTTCTTTTCTTACGTTCAAGGTTTATCACGGGGTGATCCGTCATTCCACGCTACGTGGACTATGGAGGATTGGTGGTGTCGCCATCACAAAATCCATCCTCATGTTCATACTGCTTCATCTTTTGAGGGCGGATTTCAATTCCTCTATATATTGGGTGGGAGGGATAACCGATTGTATGTTGACGATTGTTCTGCTGATCACCTTACGTGTATTCGTGATTAATGTATATAATAGCGTGTTGTCCCAACTTGGAAAAAAGCGCAAGCGTGTACTGGTGTTCGGTATGGATGAGGATAGCGTGATGATAGCCACATCACCCAACCGGCAAGTATTCATGCAAAATTATAGCATCATCGGCTTCTTGACGTTTGGTAGCGCTAAAAAGAACCTTCGCATAGCGGAACTTCCCGTTTACCAGATCGAGGACATTGATGACTTGTTGCGTCTGATCCCCAGAAATAACTTGGATGGTATCCTTTTCCCGAATATAAAGACCGTCCGACGAGAACGTGATCGTTTGATTCATTATTGCGAGCAGGCCTCCTTGAAGCCTCTCGTGGTTCCTGATATGGAGGAGGTCCATGAGGGCGGAATGAAGCGTTCAGTCCGTGAGATCCGTATTGAGGACTTGCTGGGTCGTGAGGAGATCAGTATAAATCTGGGCGAGATCGGTCTCTTATTGAAAGATAAGACGATCCTTGTTACGGGAGCGGCCGGTAGCATTGGTAGCGAGATCTGCCGCCAGCTGGCGCATTTCCCGATCAAGAAACTGATCTGCCTTGATGCCGCCGAGACTCCGATGCATGACTTACGCCTGGAATTGGAGGAGAAGTATAAGGAACTGGATTTTGTACCTATCATAGGCGATGTCCGGAATCCGGACCGTGTAGATTACGTATTCCGCAATTGGCATCCCCAGGTAGTATTCCATGCGGCAGCTTATAAGCACGTCCCCTTGATGGAAGAGAACCCTTGCGAGGCTGTTCGTACCAACGTGTTTGGTACCCGAGTGATAGCGGATGCCGCCGTAAGCTATGGTGTAGAGAAATTCGTGATGATCAGTACGGATAAGGCCGTTAATCCAACGAATATCATGGGATGTAGCAAGCGCCTCGCTGAGATATATGTGCAGAGCTTGAGTGTGGCGATCAGTAAGGGGGCTCTAGCGGGAAACACTAAGTTTATCACGACCCGTTTCGGTAATGTATTAGGAAGTAATGGCTCCGTGATACCTCGTTTTCGCGATCAGATCGCCAAAGGAGGCCCAGTTACGGTAACCCATCCCGATATCATCCGCTACTTCATGACAATCCCCGAAGCCTGCCGTTTGGTGTTGGAAGCCGGTACGATGGGCAAGGGCGGCGAGATTTTCATCTTTGATATGGGTGAGCCGGTCAAGATCGCTGACTTAGCGAAGCGTATGATCGAGCTTTCTGGTTTGCAGGTGGATAAAGACATAGAGATTAAATACACAGGTCTTCGTCCCGGTGAGAAATTATATGAGGAACTATTGAGCAACAAGGAGAATACGAAGGAAACCCCTCATGAGAAGATTCGTGTGGCAGCAGTCCGAGAGTACGCCTACAAGGATGTGGTAGAGCACATTGATCTATTAGCTGAATTATCCCTTCATGTACACATTCTTCCTATGGTGAGAGAGATGAAATCCTTCGTCCCCGAGTTCAAGAGCCAAAACTCTCAATTCACGAGATTGGACGGAGTGAATTAGCAATTTAGTTGGTAGTTATAAATCTGAATTATAAATGATTATCGCAGTAGATTTTGACGGAACAATCGTTGAGCATAAATATCCGGCGATAGGGAAGGAGATCCCTTTCGCTTTCGAGACATTGAGAAAGTTACAAACAGAACACCACAAGCTGATCTTATGGAGTGTGCGAGAGGGTAAGCTTTTGGATGAGGCTGTCACCTTTTGCCGAGAGCGGGGCTTGGAGTTTTACGCCGTGAACCGAGATTACCCGGAGGAAGAGAAAAGCCTGAATAACCATTTCTCCCGTAAGCTGAAGGCCGATATTTTTATTGATGACCGTAATCTTGGTGGTCTCCCGGACTGGGGTATGATTTACGAGATGGTGAGTAAAAGACTTTCCTATGAGGATTTAATGCGGAAATACGAGTCGGAATACGAACCGGAGAAACCGAAAGGCCTTTTCTCTCGTTTGTTTCGCTAAATCCATATCATTCTGTGTTCTAAGAAATAAAAAAAAGATAACAAAATAATATGAAAATCAAAAGATTACTACTTTTATTAGCTCTACCTCTATTGGTAGCGAGTTGTACTTCTTACAAGAACGTACCATACCTCCAAAACCCAGAGGCAGTGAACGATTTTGAGGAGACCCTTCCGTTGTATGACGCCAAGATCATGCCAAAAGACTTGTTGAGCATCACGGTCAATACGACAGACCCGAAGGCTGCGACTCCATTCAACTTGACGGTACAGACTCCAATCAATGCGGCTTTGACAAATATCAGTACGACCACACAACCGACCATGCAGCAATACTTGGTGAATAATAAAGGAGAGATCGATTTCCCTGTTATCGGTCGCTTGGAAGTGGGTGGTCTCACCAAGAACGAGGCGGAGGACTTGATTCGTGAGCGTTTGAAACCTTATTTGAAGGAATCCCCGATCGTTACGGTCCGTATGGCTAATTACAAGATCTCCGTGTTGGGTGAGGTGGCCCGTCCGGGTAGCTTCACGATCGGCAACGAGAAGGTGAACGTTCTGGAGGCTTTGGCGATGGCAGGCGATATGACGATTTACGGTGTCCGTGATAACGTCAAGCTGATCCGTGAGGACGTGAACGGTAAGCGTGAGATCATTAACTTGAATTTGAATAATGCCGAAGTCGTGACTTCCCCGTATTATTACCTGAAGCAAAACGATATTATTTACGTGACCCCGAACAAGACGAAGGCTAAGAACTCCGATATCGGTAACAGCACGACCCTTTGGGTAAGCTCACTCTCGATTCTGGTATCTATTGCCGGCCTGTTGGTAAACATACTTAAGTAATTGAAAATTGAAAATTGAGAATTGAAAATTAAGAGAGATGATAGACGAACGGATAATTAATAACACTGGGATAGAGAACGAGGAACAAGAGATTGATTTGGTCGCTCTTTTATTCAAATACCTTTTTTATTGGCGTTGGTTTGTTGCTAGTATATTGATATGTTGCATCGCTACTTACCTGTTTCTTCGTTATCAAACGCCTGTATATAACATTTCCAGTTCCGTGTTGATAAAGGAGGAGGATAAGCGAAGCGGTTCGGGCAACAATCCGTTGGCGGCCATTCAAGATTTGGGAATGTTTTCCATGACAAATAATTTTGATAACGAGGTGGAGATATTGAAATCCCGTACATTGATAAAAAAAGTCGTGAACGACCTGAATTTATATGTTCGTGTAGCGGAAAAGCGAGCGTTCGGTTATGCGATGCCTCTTTATAAGAATAGTCCGGTGCGGATTTATATGACACCGGAAGAGGCCGATAAATTGGAGGAGCCGATTAAGCTGGATCTTACATTTACAAAAACAGGAAAATTGTCTGTTAAGGCTGAATATGTGCAAGATAAGGAAGAGCAAGAGATAGAACAGGCATTTGATCAATTGCCGGCGGTGTTACCAACACCTGTGGGTGTTTTAAGCTTTACGCGAGGCGATACCTTGTATATGGAAGAAGAGGAAATCGCTTTACGTGTTACCATAAATACGCCGACGGAGACCGCCGAGGATTATATGAAAGACTTGAGCGTGACCGCCTCTTCCCAGACCACGACGATAGCGAAGATCAGCGTGAACAATACAGTAAAGGAGCGAGGCGTGGATTTCGTGAATCGTTTGGTTGCGTTCTATAATCAAGACGCGAACGATGAGAAGAATGAGGTAGCTCAGAAAACCGCTGAGTTCATAGAGGAGCGTATCGGTATAATTAACCATGAGTTGGGTACGGCGGAGAGCGAGTTGGCGGATTTCAAGCAACGATCCGGTCTGACGGATTTGACAAGTGATGCCCGTCTAGCCTTACAAGAGAGTTCCAAGTATGAGCAGCAACGTACGGAGAACGCTACACAGATCAGCTTGGTTCAATTTCTGCGTACCTATATCAACGATCCGGTCAACAAGGAAGAGATAATTCCTGCAAACGTAGGGTTACAGGATCAAAACCTCACTAGGGTGATTGAACAATATAACACGATGATCATCGAGCGTAAACGTTTATTACGTACCTCTTCGGAAAATAACCCGGCGGTGATAAACATGAACACCGGCGTTGAGGCGATGAGACGTAATGTCGAGACAACCGTGAATAGTGTCTTGCGAGGACTACAAATCGCCCAGAAAGATATTGAGCGTCAGGCTAGTAAATTTGAGAGCCGGATTAGTGATGCTCCAAAGCAAGAGAAAGAGTTCATGACTATTTCTCGCCAGCAAGAAATCAAGGCGACTTTATATATCATGCTGTTGCAGAAGCGGGAGGAAAATGCGATCACATTGGCAGCCACGGCTAATAATGGTCGTATTGTAGAGGAACCATTACCCGGGAAGGATCCTGTGGCTCCCAAGAAGCTCGTGTTTTTATTGGCTGCGTTTGTGGTGGGCCTGTTTATTCCGGTGGGAATCATCTTTGTCGTGGAATTATTGAAATATAAGATCGAGAATCGTGGCGATGTGGAGCAATTGACGAATGTTCCGATTTTGGGCGAATTGCCCTTGTGTGGTCATAAATCCTCCGATAAGGGAGCGATCGTGGTGCGCGAGAATAAGAACGACATGATGGAGGAGACCTTCCGAGGTTTGCGGACCAATCTGCTCTTTATGCTCCGGAAAGATCAAAAGGTCATACTTTTCTCTTCTACGCAGCCCGGAGAAGGTAAGTCTTTCGTGACTGGAAATCTCGCTGTCAGCTTGGCTTATTTGGGAAAGAAGGTGGTAGTGGTTGGTATGGACATCCGTAAGCCGGGCTTGAATAAGGTCTTCGATTTATCGAAAAGGCAGGAAGGAATATCTAATTATCTGATGGATCCGGAGGATAAGGATCTTTTTGATCTTGTGCAGCCTTCCGGCATCAGTCCGAACCTGGATATCCTTTTAGGAGGAACGATTCCCCCGAACCCGACGGAACTGGTAGCCCGTGATACCTTGGAGAAGGCGATAGAGCAATTGAAATCCCGTTATGACTACGTGTTGCTGGATACAGCCCCGATCGGTATGGTAACTGATACGGCCATAATAAGCCGTGTGGCCGACATGTGTGTTTATGTCTGCCGTGCGGACGTGACCCCGAAAGCCGCTTTCTGCTACATTAATGTTCTTAGGGACGAGCATAAATTTGACAAGTTGGCGGTAGTGATCAATGGAATCGACCTGAGCAAACGTAAGAACACCTATGGTTACGGTTATGGTAAGAAATACGGTTATGGCTATGGTAAACATTATGGTTATGGATACGGCTATGGGTATGGTTTTGAGGCGGAGAATAAGAAAAAGAAATAATAAGGAAATTTATAAAGAGTCATGAGACACGTATTATTTAGTCCCCCTGATATAACAGAGGCAGAGATCAGTGAAGTTGTTGATGCTTTGAAGTCCGGTTGGATAACTACCGGACCTAAAACTAAAAAATTAGAACAGCTGGTAGCAGAACGTTGTCATACCTCAAAAGCTGTTTGTTTGAATTCAAATACGGCATGTGCTGAGATAACTTTGCGTATATTAGGTATAGGAATCGGTGATGAGGTTATTGTTCCAGCCTATACTTATACAGCTACCGCAAGTGTGGTAGAGCATGTGGGGGCAAGATTGGTCATGATAGATTGTGAGCATGGAAAGTTCACGATGGATTATGAGAAATTAGAAGCGGCGATAACCGAGAGAACAAAAGCTATAATCCCGGTGGATTTGTTTGGTATTCCTTGTGGCTATGATACGATTTTCGATATAGTAGAACGGAAAAAGAATTTATTCCATCCAAATGATAACCCGATTCAAAAAGCCTTGAATCGAGTGATTGTTATGGCTGATGGTGCTCATTCTTTTGGAGCCTCATATAAAAAATTCCCAATAGGTTCTGTCGCCGATTTTACGAATTTCTCATTTCATGCGGTGAAAAACCTAACAACAGCGGAAGGCGGTGCGGTTGTTTGGAGAGATATTGAAGGGATAGATAATGATGAGTTATATCACCAATATATGTTATTGAGTCTTCATGGTCAGAGTAAAGACGCTTTGGCAAAAACGAAGTTGGGAGCGTGGGAGTATGATATTATTGGGCCATGGTATAAATGTAATATGACAGATGTCTGTGCGGGCATAGGTCTAGGACAAATAAAAAGGTATGATGAGATTTTGTCCCGTCGAAAAGAAATTATAGACCGTTATAATAAAGGATTGAAGGGGCTACCTATTACGGTGGTAACGCATTATACTTCAGATATTGTCTCTTCTGGACATTTATATATTATAAATCTGAATGACAAAGATGCCGAACAACGGAACAAATTTATAGAGAAAATGGCCGGATTAGGAGTTGCGACCAATGTACATTATAAACCGCTTCCTATGCACACAGGCTATAAGAAATTGGGGTTCAAGATAGAGGACTATCCAAATGCTTATAAGCAATTTAAAAATGTTGTGACATTGCCGCTTCATACCTGCTTGTCTGATGAAGATGTGGATTATGTGATTGAGTGTGTGAAGGAATGTTTAAAATGAGATCTACTAATAAAAATGATGGGAAAGAAAGTTCTAATATTGGGAGTTGCGGCAGTACAAATGGATGCAGTTAGCCAATTAAAAAAAATGGGATGTGAGACATTCACATGTGCAATGGCTAAAGATGGACCTGCTGCGGATTTATCAGATCATTTTAATTTGATTAATATATTAGATGAGGAGAAATTAGCAACTTTTATAGTTGATAATAAAATTGATGTGGTCTATTCAACAGGATCAGACTTAGCGATGCCTGTAGCATGTCGATTGAGTGAGAGACTTGGATTACCTCATTTTGTTTCTTCTTATGCAGCGAATGTTTGTAATCATAAGAACTTGATGCGTGAGAGACTAACATTGGAATGTGAAGGAAATATACCTTTTCAAGTGTTAGATTCTATAGATAAAATAGCAATTCAATATCCTGCTATTTTAAAACCATCAGATGCGCAAGGGCAAAGAGGTATTTTTTTAATTCGTTCACAATCTGAATTTGAGTCTCATTTTCAAGATGTGGTTAAATATTCTAGAGAGGGAAAAGTTATTGTTGAAAAGTACATCGAAGGGCCAGAGGTTTCAGTTAACGGTTATATGGTCAACGGAGTAATGCGATTCTTAATTGTTTCGGATCGGGATACTTGGCCGGAATATACCGGGTTGATACATAAACATATTGTTCCAAGTAAAGCCGTTTGTAATACAGCTAATTCTAAAATAAAAAGAATCGTAGAAGATGCTTGTAATCGGATTGGAATATTGAATGGTCCGGTTTATTTCCAGATGAAAGTAATGAACGGTCATCCGTACATCATAGAAATGACACCACGTTTGGATGGATGTCATATGTGGAATTTATTGGCTAGATCTACAGGGGTTAATTTGATGAAGTTAGTATTTGAGCATCTGCTATATGATGATATTTCAGAACTAAAATGTTTGAATTCGGATATTAAACCGATGGAGTTGGTTTTCTTTTGCCAAAAGCCAAAAACAATAATGGATCAATCTGCTTTCTTGATACCCAAAGATTCGGAGGACAGTTTTTTCTATTATGCGACAGGTGATAATATACGTCCGGTAAATGGACGTTTTGACAAGGTGGGGTATTTTATCCATAGTCTATAAAGGAGTTTTTGGTAATGAGAATTGCTATTACGGGAGCAGGTGGATTTATAGGCTCAAAAGTATTGGAAAAACTTGCTGATTATGATGAGATAGATATTCTTGCGTTGTCAAGAGTTCAAAATGATAGAACACTCTATAATAAAGTAAGATGGGTAAAGACCGATTATTCAGTAGATTCATTAAATAAAGTATTGAAGAATGTAGATGTGATTATTCATTTAGCGGCTACAAGAGGTACACAAGGCTTGATTTCCGATTATCATGTGAATGAGATTGTTACTGAAAATATTTTATTGGCAATGAATGAATTGAATATTAAGCATCTGGTTTTTGCTTCTTCTATTGCAGTTTATTCAGATACAACAAAAATACCGTGGCAAGAGGATATCAGTCTTTCTCCTAAAACTCTTTATGGGATATCAAAGGCATCTTGTGAATATCTCTGTGCTTTTTATACCCGTAAGTTTAAATTCCGATATACTATTTTGAGAATTGCTCAAGTTTTGGGATTAGAGGAAAAGCGTAAAGGCATGATGAATAATTTCATCGAATTTGCATATCAAGGAAAACAATTGATAGTGAAAGGTAAGAGTGTAGCTAAACGTCAATTTATTTATGTTGATGATTTGGCTGAGACTTTTGTTTTGTGTGCAATCAAGCAGAAAGAGGAATCAATCATTTTGAATGTTGGTATGCAAGAGGCTTATACAAATTTGTCAATTGCAAATACGGTAAATTCAGTATTTGAAAATACTAATTCAATAGATTATCAAGAGGATATAGATGAAAATATTGACTCCTCTTTTATGGATACTCATCGCTATGTTAGTTTTTTAGGCTTTAAGCCTAAAACAATGAAAGAAGCTTTGTATGAATTGAAAAATCGAATAGATTAGATGTATAAAAATGTAATTAAGCGTCTTATAGATATTATAATATCTTTGATGTTGATTCCTTTTATTTTGATATTAATAATCCCGGTGGCTTTGTTTATAAAATTAGAAGATCATGGTGATGTTTTTTATAATGCAGAACGCTATGGATGTAATATGAAAAAATTTAAAATGTTTAAGTTTAGGAGTATGAAAATGAATGCTCCTGATGTAAGGAATGCTGATGGTACTACTTTTAATTCTGAAAAAGATGTTCGATTAACCAAGATCGGTGGATTTTTGAGAAAAACAAGTATCGATGAACTTCCTCAAATATTTAACGTACTTTTGGGGGATATGAGTTTTGTTGGTCCAAGACCTAGCCCGATGGGTAATGAAAATACTTATACGGATTTTATAAGAAAAAAATTTGGTGTTAGACCGGGTATTACTGGATATAATCAAGCCTTAAAACGGAACAGTGCTACACTAGAGGAACGGTATAGAAATGATGTTTACTATGCGGAACATGTTTCATTTCTTTTAGATTGTAGAATTATTATTATGACATTAAAATCTGTTCTTCGTAGGGAAAATGTGTACAAAAATTGAATATTTTAAACATAAGTGGAATGATATCAGTTGTTATACCTACATATAATCGTGCTCAGACAATACGTATGGCAGTGGATAGTGTATTAAACCAGACATATCGAGATATTGAGTTGATTATTGTTGATGATGCTTCTACGGATGGAACCCAAGATGTTGTTACTCAGATCGCAGATGATAGAATTCGTTATTTGCGATTAGAGCAAAGATCTGGGGCCTGTAATGCGAGAAATATAGGAGCATTATCTGCAAGAGGAGAGTTTATCTCCTTTCAAGATAGTGATGATAAATGGCATCTTGATAAATTGGAGAAGCAATACCAATTTATGATTGATAGAAATTTGGATTTCTCCTTTTGTGGCATGACTCGGATTATGTTGGAGGATCCCAATAGGAAATATTATTATCCAAATGTAGATATGGATGATAATAAAGATTATTTTGATCAACTTCTTTATTTAAATAGAGTTGGTACTCAAACGATTATATGTAAGCGAGAATGTTTTGAAAAAATACGTTTTGATGTTACATTAAAGCGTTTTCAAGACTGGGATTTTGCGTTACAAGCTGCTCGAATTTATTCCATAGGTTACTTGAGGGAAAGTTTAGTGGACTCTTTTGTACAAAAAGATAGTATATCAAAAAGTAGTTTGGCCAATAAAAATGCATGGGAATCATTATATAATAAATATAAAAAGGATATACAAAAAAATCCGACTACTTATGCTAAATATTTGTTTAGATTAGGAAACGAAGTGGTTCTTTTTAATCAAAAAGTGGCTATGGAATATTATAGAAATAGTTTTTATATAAAGAAATCAAAGGAAGCCTTGGTGTTTTTTGTCTTGAGCTCACTGAGAATGAAATCAACTATAAGCAAGTTATTGGATTATCAGAAAAATCATCTTTTTAGATAAATAAGAGTAATGCGAAAATATTTGTTGGTATATCCAAATCGGGATTATGGTAGATTGATGTGGAGAGATTTAGAAAAACTCGATAATGTGGATTTTATTAATAAACCATTGTTTGTTAATAATGTGTTGATTGATCTGCTTTTTCGTATTCATTTTAGCTTTAAATTGAATATGAAAATAGAATTGCCATTAAAACGATTTTGGGAGAAATATTATTCTTTAGATCATTATGATTTTGATCAATCGAATGAATATGTGATTCTGTTTACAGATCCTTCATTGTGTAATTATAGAAATAATTTTCTTGAGAAGTTGAAGAGGAAATCTAATGTGACTATGGTTCTTGTCTTAATAAATTCATTTTATAGAATGAGACGTATTATTGAGCCTATGTTGAAGAATTTTGATTTGATATACACATATGATGAAAAGGAGGCAAAGTTATTTGGATTTTCTTATTATCCTACTGTTTATTCAATGGTAGATGTGGGTGATGTTGAAATGATAAAGCGTAAATGTTTTTTTGTGGGGGTTGCAAAAGATCGGCTGGAAAAATTGATCCGTATTTATGATAAATTGGAACTTTGTGGATGTAATCCAATTTTTTATATATCAGGAGTACCTAGGAAAAAGCAAAAAAGAAGGAAGGGAATTGTTTATAATACTTGGCTGCCATATAAATCAGTGTTGAAAGAGATTTTAAGTTCTGAGTTTATTGTGGAAATAATGGATAAAAATAATGCAGGAATTACGTTGCGTACTTTAGAGGCAATTTGTTATAATAGGAAATTAGTAACAGATAATGAGAAAATACTTTGTTCTCCATTTTATAGAGAACAAAATATTTATTTGCTAAGTTGTGGATCTGTTTTATTAAGTGATTTTTTAAAATGTGTAGATAAGGTGGATTATGGGTATGATGGGAGATATTCGCCTGTGTTATTTGTGGATAAATTAGATCGTTATTTGAATAAAATTTAATTTATATTTGTTTTATGATAGCACCGTTTTTGTTGTGTGTTTTTGCTGCTTGTTTTAGTAAGTTTGTTTATGGTAAATTATATAATCCTAGTACTGTATTTTTTTTGATTTGGATGCTGTTGCTGGCTTTTTCAAGATTAGGGTTGTTTGGCGTTCCTGTACCAAATAGTGATACGTATTTGTTGTTATTTATAGGATTATTCTCTTTTTTTGTTGGGTTTGTATCTGTTGATTTAAAGAAATGGTTTGGGAGAAAAATATTTTTTTTTAGAAAATTTGAAAGCGATGTAAAATATTCATATGTATTGAATTTTAAAATTGTAATTGTTCTATACTCTATAACATTTGTATATTTAGCTTATCAAGCGGTTATTGTTATTGGATTATTGCAATCAGGCCTAACCCTATCTGCAATTCGAGAGTTGTTTACTTCTTCAGATCTAAATTTGTTGAGACAATCAAATTATATGGTTGCTATACAAAATTTTATAGCGACACCTACTGTCTATTTAGCTATAGCGATACTCCCAATAGAATGGTTTAAAGGTAATAGAAATAAGATTTTTATTGTTTCAACTATTCTGATGATTATTGCTTGGGTTCTTACTTCTGGAGGTCGATCTGTTATTCTATGGATGGCTATTTATGTTATATATTTATATAAGTGGAAGGGTGTAAAGATAAAATTGAAAAAAGAAAATAGGAGAAAAATTGTACTGGTTGTTTTGTCTTGTATTATATCATTGATTTTTACAACGATATCAAGGAAAGGTGAAAATGTTGATTTTTTCTTTCAAATGTATCAATATTTCGTTGTTCCAATTGCTCATTTAGAATATAGAATAAATGAATTGAATGCTTCTTTTTTTAATGTTTATGGGTATGGTATGGCTTCGTTTTATGGTGTTTTTTATCCTTTTATGTTTATTTTAACGCTTGCGGGTTGGAAATATCCAATATGGTTAACTACTATACGTGATCTTTCATTTATGAACTTAGAAAATGTGGTGTTACTTGGGAGTGCTAGAATGAATGCATTTGTAACTACTTTTTTTCAATTTTACTTAGATGGTGGGATGTTTGGTGTTTTTGTTGGGGGGGTATTGTTTGGTTTTTTTGTTATGCATTTTTATAAAAAAGCGAAAAATGGTACAGATGATAAATATACGCTAATTTATTTATTATTGTTGCAAAAGTTGATTTTCTCATTTGTTAGATTCTATTTTACACAGCCCGTTCAAGGCATAAGCTTTTTAATGGCTTTTTTTGTTTATAAAAGAATTAGATTGTGAGGTGTTTAAAAATATAAATTGTAAAAATTTGCCAAGTTTAAGGAGAAATATAGTATATCAGTTCTTGTATGAATTGTTGATAGTTTTCATTCCTCTATTTACGATCCCCTATGTATCAAGAGTTTTAGGTGCTGAGAATATAGGACTTTTCTCTTATACATATGCAGTTGCTAACTATTTTGTTTTGTTTGCAAATCTTGGAATTAAAAATTATGGAAGTCGAACGATTGCTATGGTTCGAAATAATAAAGAAGAATTGAATAGGAACTTTTCTGAAATTCTATCAATTCACATTATTTTTTCAATAATTGTAATATTTGTTTATTTAGTGCTTTTGTTTTTTTTTGTAGAGGATAATCTGGTCATATTTCTTATTCAGAGCATTTATGTTTTTGCTGCAGTCTTTGATATTAATTGGTTTTTCTTTGGAATAGAGAAGTTTAAGCTGACAGTAGGAAGAAATACTCTTGTGAAAATTTTGTCTGTATTTTTAGTTTTAGTTTTTGTTAAGACACAAACTGATCTTTGGATTTATGCGCTAATATTAGCCCTTTCTGTTTTTGTCGGGCAGTCAGTAGTTTGGTTTGCTTTAAAGCAATATGTCTCATGGAGGAGGCCTTCTTGGGCTAATATGAAACAACATATTCGACCCCTATTTGTATTGTTTTTGCCGATATTGGCATTGAGTCTTTATAAGTATATGGATAAAATTATGCTAGGATCCATTTCTTCGAATGTTCAAGTCGGGTTTTATGAAAATGCTGAAAAAATAATTAATGTGCCAATGAGTTTGATAATGGCATTTGGTGTAGTTCTTATGCCTCGAATTGCAAATATGGTGACGAGTAAGGATAAAGGAGAGGTTTTTAAGTTAATTGACATGTCGATGGAAGCTGTTATGTTATTAGCAATAGCTATCTCTTTTGGATTGGCAGGTATTTCATTTGTGTTAGCCCCCATCTTTTTTGGTTATGAATTTGAAGAATGTGGAATTCTTATAATGGGATTGGCTGTGACAGTCCCGTTTATGGCTTTTGCCAATGTGATAAGAACTCAATATTTAATACCTTATAAAGAGGATAAAATATTTGTTGTTTCCTTGTTTTTAGGTGCTGCTGTTAATTTGATTGTGAATATAATTTTGATACCATATATGGCTGCAAGAGGAGCTGTTATAGGAACTATTTTTGCTGAAATTATTGTTTGTATATATCAATCGTATTTTGTTAGAAAAAAAATTTTCATTAAAAAATATTTGTTAAATACGATTCCGCCTATACTAATTGGGATAGTAATGTTTGTTTTTGTTTTTCAAATAGGAAATGTAATGAATATAAATATTGTTACATTAATACTTCAACTTCTGGTAGGTATGTTTATTTATGCTGTTGGTGTGTTTTTACTTATGTTAAAAAGTAGAACACGGTTGATGGTTTTGTTGAGAAAATTTGTAGTAAGATATTAGTCGCTTATTATATATATTATGAAACATTTTATTCAAGCTAAATTGCCTTTGATATACCAATCGATTGCTTATATTAAATATTATAAAGATTTTTTAAGAAACAAAAAAATGTCTTTGGCTGTTTCGAGAATGTCTGATGAGGAACTTAAAGCTTATGATGCGTGTCTTTATAAAAATAGGCAAGGTAAAGAACTGGATTGGGAAAACCTAAAAACTTATACTGAAAAAATGCAGTGGGCGAAATTATTCGATAAAGATCCTCGAAAAACATTGTGTTCAGATAAGTATAAAGTGAGAGATTGGGTCGCAGATAAAGTTGGAAGTGAGTATTTGGTCCCATTACTAGCGGTATGGGATAAATATGACGATGTAAATCTCGATATATTACCTAATCAATTTGTTCTTAAAACTAATCATGGTTCTGGAGATGCGGTGATTATTCGCAATAAAAAAGCGATAACACTTGCTAAAAAAATAGAGTTGAAAAGGAAATTGAAATTCTCTTTAGAGACGGATTATAGTTGTAGGTACTGTGAAATGCATTATAAGGATATTTCGCCTAAAATTATCGCAGAAGAATTTATAGATTCTAGAGGCTCTGATTTGGTTGACTATAAGTTTTTATGTTTTGATGGAGTGCCTTACTATTGTTGGGTTGATATGGATAGATTTACAAATCATACTAGAAATGTTTATGATTTGAAATGGAATATTCAAGCGTGGAATCAACGATCATATGGTAATTTTAAAGGTGTAGTAGATAAGCCGAAAAATTTCGATATAATGATTGAAATAGTAAAAAAATTATCTCGAGGCTTTTCTCATGTTCGAGTAGATCTATATAATGTTGATGGGAAAATTTATTTTGGTGAAATGACATTTACTAATGGTAGTGGATTTGAGGAGATTTCCCCTATTGAAGCTGATTTGATGTTGGGGGATTTATGGAAAATAAAGGAATTGGACTTTTAGGGAAAGTGTTGGAATGATTTTTCTTTGTAAATGTATTTGTCCTGTTTTACCGGATCTTTATTTGTGAGGTATTCTGAGTTAAATACTAATAATTGAAAATTCATAATTATGAAAGGAATTGTTTTAGCCGGTGGCTCGGGTACCCGATTCTACCCAATCACTAAGGGAGTGAGCAAGCAGTTGCTCCCTATTTTTGATAAGCCGATGGTGTATTATCCTATCAGTGTGTTAATGCTGGCGGGCATCCGGGATATCTTGATTATATCAACGCCCTATGATTTGCCGGGATTCAAGCGTCTGCTTGGGGATGGCTCTGATTATGGGGTGCGTTTCGAGTATGCAGAACAGCCCTCTCCGGATGGATTGGCACAGGCATTTACCATTGGAGCAGAATTCATCGGTGATGACAGCATTTGCTTGGTGCTAGGTGATAATATCTTCCATGGTAATGGATTTACCTTGATGCTAAAGGAGGCGGTTCGTACTGCGGAGGAAGAGAATAGGGCTACTGTTTTTGGCTATTGGGTGAGTGATCCGGAGCGTTATGGCGTGGCCGAGTTCGACCAGGCCGGCAGTTGCCTGAGTATCGAAGAGAAGCCGGAGTGTCCCAAGAGCAACTACGCCGTGGTCGGATTGTATTTCTACCCGAACAAGGTTGTTGATGTAGCGGGTAGCATTCAACCGTCCGCACGTGGAGAGTATGAGATCACTACGGTCAACCAACGATTCTTGGAGGATGGAGCGCTGAAAGTCCAGACTTTAGGCCGAGGCTTCGCTTGGCTGGATACCGGTACGCACGACTCCCTGAGCGAGGCATCTACGTATATCGAGGTATTGGAGAAGCGTCAGGGGGTGAAAGTGGCCTGCTTGGAGGGTATTGCATACCGTCAGGGATGGATAACCGAGGAGCGTATGCGAGAGCTGGCGCAACCCATGCTTAAGAACCAATATGGGCAATATCTACTAAAGGTAATTGAGGAATTAAAGGAGACAGGAGATCCGAATTTAGGTTAAGATGGAGGTAATAAAGACAGATATAGAGGGCGTGGTGATCATTGAGCCGAAGGTGTTTGATGACGCTCGGGGATACTTCTTCGAGAGTTTCTCGCAGCGAGAGTTCGAGGAGAAGGTTCGTAAGATAAATTTCGTACAGGATAATGAGAGTATGTCCTCATACGGAGTGATGCGCGGCTTGCATTTTCAGAGGCCCCCTTTTACGCAGAGCAAATTGGTGCGTTGCGTGAAAGGATGTGTCCTTGACGTAGCCGTGGATATTCGCAAAGGAAGTCCAACTTATGGTAAGCATGTAGCCGTTGAATTGAGTGAGGATAACCATCGCCAGTTTTTCGTGCCCAGAGGGTTCGCTCATGGATTCGCGGTATTGAGTGAGATAGCTGTTTTCCAATACAAATGCGATAATTTCTATGCTCCGCAAGCGGATGGGGGCATCTGTATAAAGGATGAGAGTCTGGGCATAGATTGGCGGATACCAATGGATAAGGCCCTTCTCTCGGAGAAGGATATAAAGCATCCATGCTTGGAGGATTTTGACTCACCGTTTGATTATCATGTAAATTTATACCTTGAATTTGAATAAGATGAATATATTGGTGACAGGAGCCAACGGGCAGTTGGGAAACGAGATACGTATCATCACCCGGGAAAGTGATGACCACTATGTATTCACGGATGTGAATCAAGTGGAAGGAGTAGAGACTGTCTTTTTGGATATTACGGATTTGGAAGCGGTGAGGGTACTGGTTGCGGAGCGGCGCATCGACGTTATCGTGAATTGCGCCGCCTATACCAACGTAGATGCGGCGGAGAGTAATGAGGCGTTGGCCGAGAGGCTGAATGCCGAGGCCCCGGAAAATTTGGCCAAGGCGATGAAGGCGGTCAATGGTTTGTTGGTGCAGATCTCTACGGATTATGTGTTTGGCAAAGAGCCTTACAATGTGCCCTGCCAAGAGGATCAACAGGGTACGCCAACCGGTGTGTATGGTATGACAAAATTGCGGGGTGAGCAGAAGATCATGACTGTAGGTTGCAAGCATGTGATAATTCGTACCGCTTGGTTGTACAGTGAGTTCGGGAAAAACTTTTGCAAAACGATGATGCACCTTACGGCTACTCGGCCCCAACTGAAGGTGGTATTCGATCAGGCTGGTACACCGACATACGCTTACGATTTGGCGAAAGCCATAGCGGCAGTCTTGCGTGATTATGCGACGGACATAGCTTGCGCTATTTATGGCAAGAGCGGCATCTATCATTACTCCAACGAGGGGGTCTGCTCTTGGTTCGACTTCACGAAGATGATCGCCGAATACAATGGCACGACCGCTTGTGATATCCGGCCTTGTCATAGCGACGAGTTCCCCAGCCCCGTAAAACGTCCGTCCTATTTGGTATTGGACAAAACAAAAATCAAAGAAACATTCGGCGTTCGAGTTCCTTATTGGACGGAATCCTTAAAACGATGTATCACTAATTTAAAAAACAACTGTTAAGAATCATGGCAAAACGAAATATAGTAATCACCGGTGGTGCGGGCTTCATCGGCTCTCACGTTGTACGTCTGTTTGTAAACAAATATCCGGGATATAACATCATTAATTTGGACAAGCTGACCTACGCCGGCAACTTGGCAAACCTAAAGGATGTGGAGGACAAACCAAACTATAAGTTTGTGAGGATGGACATTTGCGACTTTGAGGCGTTCTATCAATTGATGCGGGATGAGCAGATCGATGGTATCATCCATTTGGCGGCCGAGAGCCATGTAGACCGAAGTATCAAGGATCCGTTTACATTCGCCCGGACCAATGTGATGGGTACTTTGGCTTTGCTCCAAGCCGCTAAGTTGTATTGGGAAAGCCTGCCGGAGAAGTATGAGGGTAAACGCTTCTATCATATCTCTACCGATGAGGTGTATGGAGCGTTGACGATGAACCATCCGGAAGGAATCGAGCCCCCGTTCATGACAGCGGCTTCCTCCGGTGAGCATCACTTGGCATACGGAGATGATTTCTTCTATGAGACAACGAAATACAATCCTCATTCGCCCTATTCAGCGAGTAAGGCAAGTTCAGACCATTTTGTACGTGCCTAACACGATACTTACGGCATGCCGACCATCGTGACAAATTGCTCAAACAACTATGGCCCCTATCAATTCCCGGAGAAACTGATACCCCTATTCATCAACAACATCCGTCACCGCAAGCCGCTACCGGTCTATGGCAAGGGCGAGAACGTGCGCGACTGGCTGTTCGTGGAGGATCATGCCCGTGCGATAGACTTGATTTTCCACAACGGAAAGATCGCCGAGACCTACAATATCGGTGGCTTCAACGAGTGGAAGAATATCGATATCATCAAGGTGGTGATCAATACGGTGGATAGTCTGTTAGGACGTAAAGAGGGTGAGGATATGGATCTTATCACCTACGTGACTGACCGTTTAGGCCATGACGTACGCTATGCCATCGACTCAACAAAGTTGCAAAAGGAACTCGGCTGGGAGCCTAGCTTGCAATTCGAGGAGGGTATCGAGAGGACTGTGAGATGGTACTTGGAGAAGCATGAATGGTGTGAAAATATTATTAATGGTGAATACCAAGATTACTATGTAGAAATGTATGGAAATCGTTGAAAAATAATTATAAAATGAGCTATATAGTCAACAAACAATACAAAATAGCCGTAGCCGGTACCGGTTACGTTGGTTTATCAATTGCCACTTTGTTATCACAGCATCATGAGGTGGTAGCCATAGACATAGTTCCTGAGAAGGTAGATTTGATCAATAATAAAAAATCACCGATTCAAGATGATTACATAGAAGAGTATTTGGCTAGTCATAAATTGAATTTGAAAGCTACGCTAGATGCGGAGATGGCTTATAAGGACGCTGATTTTGTGGTGATAGCGGCTCCGACAAATTATGATAGCCAGCGAAATTTCTTTGATACGTCCGCTGTTGAGGCTGTGATAGAGCAGGTGCTTCGTTTTAATCCAAATGCTTTTATGGTCATTAAAAGTACGATACCTGTTGGTTATACGATTTCCGTACGTGAGCGGTTTCATACAAAGCGTATTCTTTTTAGTCCGGAGTTCTTGAGAGAGTCTAAGGCTTTGTATGATAATTTGTATCCTAGCCGGATCATCGTGGGTACGGATTTGTCTGATCCGGAATTGGTAGATGCCGCTCATATTTTTGCTGAACTGTTGCAAGAAGGTGCTATAAAAGAAAATATAGATACCTTATTTATGGGGTTGACAGAAGCTGAGGCCGTAAAACTATTCGCAAATACATATCTTGCACTACGTGTTTCTTATTTTAATGAGTTGGATACGTATGCGGAAATGAAGGGGTTGGATACTCAATCGATCATAAATGGTGTGTGTTTGGATCCTCGTATCGGTAATCACTATAATAATCCTTCTTTTGGCTATGGGGGGTATTGTCTGCCGAAAGATACAAAACAATTACTCGCTAATTATGCGGATGTACCCGAAAATTTGATAGAAGCGATTGTGGAGAGTAACCGGACTAGGAAAGACTTTATAGCAGATCAAGTACTTCGTATGGCGGGTTATTATGCTTACGGGGAAGAGAATGAATGGAGTAGTGTACGGGAACATCCTGTTACGATCGGTGTTTATCGATTGACGATGAAGTCTAATTCTGATAATTTTAGACAATCTTCTATTCAAGGAATAATGAAACGAGTGAAAGCAAAAGGAGCTACTGTGATTGTTTATGAACCAGCCTTGTCGGATAATACTACATTTTTTGGGTCAGAAGTTGTTAATGATTTGGATCTCTTTAAAAAACGTAGTGCGGCTATTATAGCCAATCGATATGATGTGGAATTGGATGATGTGAAAAATAAGGTATATACACGAGATGTATATAGAAGGGATTAATCTAAATTAAGGTTAGCGTCCAAAAATGACGTATAGCATCATTCAACAGAAATATAGATCTTTGTTGCTGTAATTAAAACCCAATTAATATGTAGAGCAATAACAATTCTGAAATTTTTTTCCTCCGCTACAAATCCGAAGCGGTCACGAACAAGGATTCCATCCGATCCTTCTGTTTTAGAAATAAGGTACCGTATAACCTGTTTGAAAAATGGTTAAGATGTTTTCATAGGAGATGGGTTGAAATCCGTACATTTAAGGAGGCTGAACATCAACTGTGCCTGTCACATGTCCGGGCTAATATGTTAAAGCGTATGATCAAGGAGGTGAAAAGAGAGCCTTGGTCTTTACGGACAGTTTGGATTTCTTCTTTAGAAAGGAACGTGATTATAATGAAGAGAATCTTATTCTTGAAGAAAGAGTCTGATGATCACTTACTATGCAATGTAACAGTATGTTACACTTTGGTCGTGACGAAGGTGTAGAAATGGCAGCTGCATATCATGGTGTAATCAGTACTGTGAGGCAGCGGGGGAAGTGAGCTTGGGATTTCCTTGGTGAATATTTTAAAAATATTTTTAATGATTGTAAGGACTTTGTTAATCTCATACCCCAGAATATAGAGTTGGTATGTACTAATGGTTAAATTCAATGTTTTTAACATAAAATTAGGTAGGTGCTACAAAAGAGCCTATACATTGGTGCATGCTCTAATTAGAGTACCAACAAAGGTGTTGCGTGATTGCCATAAATTAATTAGGAAAGCACTATTGGCGGTTTACTTTTGTTTATGTGGAGTCGATTTTTAAGATATCTCCTCTTCTATGTCTTCAACTCCCATGGTGTCAATCATGGGAGTACATATCGCCGATATGCTTATCGGTATAACGCCAAAAAAGAAAGAGGAACTTCCATGGAAGTGTTTGCAAGAAATGAGAACCACAAAGGTGCGATGATGAATGTGTAGATGATAGAATAGACTGTAGAATCGATATAGAATAAAGATTTTGTACCGGTCTTCTTTCTCCCTTCGGGGAGGTAAGGAGGCCGGTTCTGTTTTTATGTATGCCTTGATGATCCATATATAAATGTGGGATTCGGCCTTCTGCGGCGCAGGGATAAATATTCCCCCTGTGATCGTGGAAATGAAAAATCTTATGAAAGATTTGAAGGGACTATTAGGCGAATTTCGGGGTTGGCCTACCGTTGAGTTGTTTAGTGTGCGTCTGGCCGGATTGTCGGCGGAAGATAGAGAAAGGCATTTGCTGGGGTTTTGTAAGCTGGCTTTTGGGCATTATGAAGAGTTGCCGATGGGATATCGGAGATTGGTGGATGGTTATTTGGATGGGGAGCGAGGGGAGAACTTGATGGTGTGGTATTTGACAAGGCATACGCCGTGGAAGAATGCCCGTTATGAGTTGCATCGACCGGACTTGTTTTTGCGGATGGCGAAGCTGGTGGAGTTTACGGATCGGGATGGGCGTTTGCCTTATTCTCATTTGGCGGCTTGTTTATGTATGGCGTTTTCCGTCCGGAGTTTATCGGATCCTAATTCGGAGGTCTTGCCGAAATCCTTGGCTAGCCGTTTGAGCGCATTGAATATATTACCAAGTGATATTTTGGAACTGGCGGGGAAGAGGGAAATAACGGATGAGATGTGATTCTTTATTGATAAATGTTAAATGTACGTGGATTGAAGTCGATGAAATTTGGTGTGTTTTTCGTTGATTTGGGAATGTGTGTGTTGGCTGCTAGGTCGTTAACTGTTTTGCGTCATCGAAGTCAGGCTTTGTGGCTATTATACCTTTGTCGTGTGTTCGAAGCATGGTTACATTCATTTATTCATTAAAAACGTATAGTTATGGCATTGAAATTTAAATTAGTAATGAGAAAGAATCTAGGTGAGGATCACGAATCTATTCCTGAAAAGGTATACGCTCAAATGGTGTATGGAGATCTGGTTACTTTTGATGAATTTGCGGAGGAGGTGGCAGATAGCTCTGGTGTAGGTAGCGCTAGCGTGAAGGCGGTTCTGGATCGTATGAATGTGGTGTTGGTCCGTCATTTACAGCATGGCAGGCGTGTCAGTGTAGGTGAGCTGGGACTTTTCCGCTTTTGTTTCGGATCGTCGGGGGTACCGGATGAGAAGACGTTTTCAACGAACTTGATTCGGGAGCCGAAAGTACGGTTCTACCCGGGCAAGGCGCTACGCGTAGCCAAGAGCCGGACAAGTTTTGAGAAGACTGTGCTTCCAAATGAAGAAGATACGGGTGGAAACGGGAGTGATAGTGAAAGTCCGGATGAAATCTAAGAGCTATGAGGCGTTTGACGATTCAATTAATTGTTGCGATCCTGCTCTCAATGAGCGGGATCACACTTCTCTTCAGCGGATTCTGGATTGATCCGCAAGGATTGATCGATAACAGTGTACTGGTGGCTTTCGGTGAGATCAGTACGTTTGCCGGGGCCCTTTTTGGAGTGGACTACTCTTATAAATTGAAAATTAATAATTGAAAATTGAAAATTATGGAAAGACATGATAAAAGGTTAACAGAGCATTTTTGTTTGGATGAGTTTACTTATAGTGGTATTGCCGTGGACAATGCGATAAATAATCAGCCTCCTCCTTGTGCATGTCTAGCGCTTCAAAATTTGGCAGTTGGTTTATTGGAACCATTACGTCTATTGTATGGGGCACCGATTGCTATATTGAGTGGATATCGGAATGAGAAGGTAAATCGTCTTGCTGGCGGGGTCGTTACCAGCCAACACTTGAAAGGAGAAGCGGCAGATTGCTATGTTGCCGATGGGCCGGAAAAATTGTTGGATGTATTGCAATGTTCCGGTTTAGTATTTGACCAAGCTATATTATATGGACGAAGACGTTTTTTGCATCTTTCCTTAAAGATAAATGGAAATAACAGGATGCAAGTGTTAGTTTATATGCTTTGTGTTGTCTGTATGTTCTGTAGTTGTGGAGCGTTAGTTCTTTTTTAATAATAAAACTGTGTGGACTGAAAAGGATATGATATATTTGCCTCCTATGATTAAACTTGAATATCTAAAAAAGATACGTGTTCGTTGGATTATATTGGCGATTTTTCTTGTCGCAATATGGATCGTGATGGGAAATCCCAGATTAGGCGAATGGTATTCCCGTTCGATTTATCCATGGGTATCGGGTATGCTATCTCGTTTCTCCTGCTTGTTCCCTTTTTCCGTAGGGGATTGTTTTATTTATGGTAGCATCGCCGGGTTATTAGGGTATCTGTCGTATGCGATTATAAGGAGGCGGAGGATCGGGAGGACAATAAGGCATGTCGTGGAATATCTGGCATGGGTGTATGTCTGGTTCTATATCGCTTGGGGATTGAATTATTTCCGGGAAGATTTTTTCACTCGTACGCGAACCACTTATGTGCCTTTTTCCTCGGAACATTTCCAATCCTTCTTGGATGCCTACACGGATTCCCTGAACGCCTCATGGGTTCCGATAGAGACGATCGATCGGGAGGTCGTGAAAGAGGCGGTGCAGGAAGGATATCGGGAATTGCCTACTCGTTTCGGGCTTACCACTCCCGGAACCTATCTTCATCCTAAAACGATGCTGTTCTCCCGGTTGATGAGTGGAGTAGGGGTGATGGGATATATGGGGCCGTTTTTTACGGAGTTCAATTTGAACGGCCAGCTCTTGCCCGTGCAATATCCCGCCACCTACGCCCATGAGATGGCTCATGTGCTTAGTATATCCAACGAGGCCGAGGCTAATCTATACAGTTATTTAATATGCACGGGTTCTTCCGTGCCGGAAATCCGGTTCTCTGGTTACTTCTCTTTGCTGCCTTATGCGCTGAGTAACGCATATGTGGCTTTGGATAAGGACGCTTTTGAGGCATGGAAGAAAAGATTACGCCCCGAGATCAAGGACTTGTATAACGAGAAAGTCGCCTATTGGCAATCCTTATACAGCCCGTTGATCGGCGAGGCACAAGACGTGGTCTATAATCTTTTCCTGAAAGGCAATAAGATACCTACTGGAACCGCTAATTATTCGGAGGTGATCGCCTTATTGATCGCCTTGGAAGGAGAATGATTTATTCATCATTTAACTTCCTCCAAATAAAGCACCCGGCTCGAGTAATCATTCTGTTTGTGATAATCGACAATGTGATTATAAGGGATTTCCAGTCCGTTCGCCATGAGATATTCTCCGGTGAAAGCTTTACCCTCGAAGGCCAGAGGCTCGTTGTCGATCCGGTTCAGTTCGCAGACTCTGTATTTCTTGTCTGGGGATAATCCGTTCATCTTTACACGGGGTAAATGTTGGTTGACAAAATGCTCGGTCTTCCACCAATAAAATACGGCTTTGTCTTTCTCCGGTGAAGTGTACATCAAGGAAGCTACTCCCAAACGATCGTACGGAGAAACCAGACGGTAGATATCGCCGAATTGCACGACGGGACGGATCGTCTTATAATCGGCGATCGCCTTGCGGCAAAGTGTTTTCTCTTCTTCTGTCATATTCTTGGGTTGGATCTCCATGCCCAAACGGCCGCTCATCGCTACGTCGATCCGATATTTTAGGGGAATGACCCGGAATGTTTGATGGTTGGGGGCGGCGCTGATGTGTGAGGCCATGGCGATAGCCGGGAAAAAATAAGAAGTACCCCATTGCATATAGATACGCTGTAAGGCATCGGTATTGTCGCTTACCCAAAACTCATCGAAGTAAGGCATGACACCGTAATTTGCCCGGCCTCCACCGCTGGCGCAAGCCTGTAGGGTTAAATCCGGGTATTTGGCTCGGATACGCTCACAGACTTTCTTGAATCCTTCGTGATATTCGATATACATATGGCTTTGCTGATCCGAAGGCAGATATTGGGAGCCATGGTTCAGGATGCTCATATTGGCGTCCCATTTGATATAATCGATCTCCGGGTATGTTGTCATCAAGTTGTCGACGATACCGAATATGAAGTCTTGCACCTCGGGATTGGAGAGATCAAGAACGACCTGTGTACCGCCACGCCCCAGGACGATTTCCCTGTTTGGAGCTTTCAATACCCATTCCGGATGCTTCTCGTACAATTCGCTTGTCGTGTTGGCCATTTCCGGCTCGATCCAGATACCGAATTTAATACCATGCTTGTTGGCGTCGGCGATCAGGCCCTCGATGCCTCTTGGTAGTTTTCGGGCATCAACCATCCAATCCCCTAAGGACGAGTTATCTTTATTACGAGGATATTTATCGCCAAACCAGCCGTCGTCCATGACGAACAACTCGCCGCCCATAGACTGGATATCACTCATCATTTGGTCCATACCTTCTTGATTGATATCGAAATATACACCTTCCCAACTGTTTAGTAAGATTTTCCGGGCGGTCGCTCCATTCGCTATCTTATGTTTGCGTGCCCATGCGTGGAAATTTCGGCTGCTTCCGCTTAAGCCGTCCTTACTGTAAGTCAGCGCCAATTCCGGTGTACGGAAACTTTCTTTGGCTTTGAGGGTGTAAGCCGAGTTCTCCTCGTTTATTCCCGCGAAGAAATGGTGATAGTCGCTATCATCCGTATCGAAGAATAATTTGTAGTTACCGCTATAGCATAGGGCGGCGCCAATAACGGAACCGGTGTTTTCCTTTGGTTTTCCGTCTAGGGAGATCATCACTTCGGCGTGGGCGGTATGGGAGTTGCGGATACCATCCTTGTTTTTTATCATCTTGATGCCCGGTCGTAACGGTTCTTGTGCCAATTGAGCCTCGTTTGCCCATGAGCCGTATAAGTGGGAAACCCATACGTCTCCTTTCCGGATCGGCAGATAAGCGGAAGCGAAACGATTGAGGGTGATCGCTTTTTTCTCCTCATGCGTGATCTCTGTCCAAGTCTCGATGATATCGGCGTCCGGATAGGTTCTGTAACAGAGATTCATATAAAAAGGATACACTTTATCTTTTAATCGGATCGTTGTGATATCTGCCGTTTGCTCTTTTCGTGTATCTACTTTTATGACTTCCAGTTGAAGGGTCATATTCCCGTCGCCATGGGTAACGGACAATGCGCTTTCGGAGGGGCAATTCAAGCCGTAGACCGGATAAGCGGAAAATGTTTTCTGCTCGGTCTCGAGCAAGGTAGCCGCATCGGAAGTGGATAACTTGTCTCCATAGTAGATGAATCTTACCTCTCCGCCGACAGGTGCGTCTAGCAATAATGAGGTATTCCTCGTGGAAATCAATACGTCTTGTGCCCATAAACTAGTGGTCAATAGGAAGGCGCAACATAAATAACCGAATTTACTCTTAATGTTCATTTTATTAGTAGGTGTTAGATTTAAATTCAGGGGCAAAAGTAGGAGAGAGCCGGTAGGTTTCCTAATAGGATTTTATCAGATACTGTTACTTTTCTGCTTTAACTAAAATTTGTTTCACGCAGAAGAAACCTGTGCTTTCATTAATGAAAATTCCATATTGTCTAATTCGAAAGAAATCACTAACTTTGCGGCAATTTTTTAGAAGCAAGATAAATACATCGCGATATGAGTAAGAAATTTACCGAATATTCTAAGTTTGACTTGTCGAACGTAAATAAAGAGGTGCTGAAGAAATGGAAGGATGGAGACATCTTCCATAAGAGTCTTGAAACAAGAGAGGGACATCCTACATTCGTATTCTACGAGGGTCCTCCATCCGCAAACGGTATGCCGGGTATTCACCATGTTATCGCCCGTTCGATTAAGGATATTTTCTGCCGCTATAAAACCATGAAGGGATTCTTGGTGAATCGTAAGGCGGGTTGGGATACACACGGTCTGCCTGTCGAGTTGGGCGTGGAGAAGGCTTTGGGCATCACGAAGGAAGATATCGGTAAGAAGATTTCTGTCGCTGAGTATAACGCCGCTTGCCGTAAGGACGTGATGAAGTTCACGAAAGAGTGGGAGGATCTGACGCAGAAGATGGGTTATTGGGTGGATATGGAGAATCCGTATATCACGTATGATAACCGCTATATCGAGACCTTGTGGTATCTATTGAAAGAGCTTTATAAGAAAGGTCTTTTATATAAAGGCTATACGATCCAACCGTATTCTCCCGCTGCGGGTACGGGCTTGAGCACGCACGAGTTGAACCAACCAGGCTGTTATCGTGACGTGAAGGATACGACTTGTACGGCACAGTTCCATATATTGGACCCGAAACCGGAGATGGCACAATTCGGCGATCCTTATTTCTTGGCATGGACAACGACTCCTTGGACGTTGCCTTCCAATACGGCGCTTTGCGTAGGCCCGAATATTACTTATCTGGCTGTACAGACTTATAATCCTTACACGGGTATCCCGATGACTGCTGTTATAGCGAAAGATTTATTGTCTGCTTATTTCAATCCGAAAGCTGCGGAGCTTTCTTTGTCTGATTACAAACCGGGTGACAAGCTGGTTCCTTTCAGCGTAGTAGGTGAGTGGAAGGGTTCCGAGTTGGCCGGTATGAAATATGAGCAATTGATCCCATGGGTAAATCCGGGTGAAGGTGCATTCCGTGTGATCACGGGTGATTTCGTTACGACAGAGGATGGTACGGGTATCGTACATATCGCGCCGACGTTTGGTGCGGACGATAACCGTGTGGCGAAAACATTCGGGGTTCCTCCTTTGATGATGCAGGATAAGGATGGAAATATGCGCCCTATGGTGGATATGACCGGTAAGTTCTATAAGCTGGAAGACTTGGCTCCGGAGTTTGTACAAAATTGTATGAACGCTTCTGATTATGATCCATGGCAAGGAAAATTCGTGAAGAACGCTTACGATGATACGAAGACGGATAAAGATGAGACGTTAGATATAGAGATCTGCATGATGCTGAAGGCCCAGAACCGGGTGTTCAAGATCGAGAAGCATGTCCACAATTACCCGCATTGTTGGCGTACTGATAAGCCGGTATTGTATTATCCGTTGGATAGCTGGTTTATCCGCACGACCGCTTGCCGTGAGCGCATGATCGAGTTGAACAATACGATCAACTGGAAACCGCAGAGCACGGGTACGGGACGTTTCGGCAAATGGCTGGAGAACTTGCAAGACTGGAACTTGAGCCGCAGCCGTTATTGGGGTACTCCGTTACCGATCTGGCGTACGGAAGATGGTAGCGAGGAGAAGTGTATCGGTTCCGTGGTAGAGCTGTTCGGCGAGATCGAGAAATCGGTGAAGGCCGGCTTTATGGAGTCTAACCCTTATAAGGACTTCGCTCCGGGAGATTATACGAAGGAAAACTACGAGAAGATCGATTTGCACCGTCCGTATGTGGATGATATTATCTTGGTTTCCGCTTCCGGCAAGCCGATGAAGCGTGAGACAGACTTGATCGACGTATGGTTCGATTCCGGCGCTATGCCTTATGCCCAGATCCACTATCCGTTCGAGAACTTGAAGGAGTTCGATAATCGTCAGATCTATCCGGCTGACTTTATCGCTGAGGGTGTTGACCAGACACGTGGTTGGTTCTTTACCCTGCATGCTCTGGGCACCATGATCTTTGATAGCGTGGCTTACAAGGCTGTCGTGTCTAACGGTCTGGTATTGGATAAGAACGGAAACAAGATGTCTAAACGCTTGGGCAACGCTGTTGATCCATTCTCTACGATCGAGAAGTATGGTTCGGACCCGTTGCGTTGGTACATGATCACGAACGCTTCACCATGGGATAATATTAAGTTTGATATCGATGGTATCGAGGAAGTTCGCCGTAAGTTCTTTGGTACATTATATAATACGTATTCATTCTTTGCTTTGTACGCGAACGTGGATGGCTTCGACTACTCCGATCCGGATGTGGAATGGAGCAAGCGTCCGGAGATTGACCGTTGGATCCTTTCTCTGTTGAACAGCTTGGTGAAGGATGTGGATGGCTACTTGGAGGCTTACGAGCCGACTCGTGCCGGACGTGCTATCTCTGATTTCGTAAATGATAACTTGAGTAACTGGTATGTGCGTTTGAACCGCCGCCGTTTCTGGGGTGGTGGTATGACGGAGGATAAGTTGTCCGCTTACCAGACTTTATATACTTGCTTGGAGACAGTGGCTAAGTTGATGGCTCCGATCGCTCCGTTCTATGCCGATCAGTTATTCTTGGACTTGGTCGCTGTTACGGGACGTGAGAACGTTGAGTCCGTACACTTGTCTGATTTCCCGGTTTACGACGAGTCTAAGATCGACAAGAATTTGGAAGAACGTATGCAAATGGCTCAAGATGTTTCTTCTATGGTATTGGCTCTTCGCCGCAAGGTGAATATCAAGGTTCGCCAGCCGTTGCATACGGTAATGATTCCGGTTGTAGACGCTCATCAACAAGAGAGTATCGAGGCCGTGAAGAACCTTATCTTGAACGAGGTGAACGTGAAGGAGCTGAAGTTCGTGGATAATACGGCAGGTATCTTGGTGAAGAAGATCAAACCGGACTTTAAGAAGTTGGGCCCGCGCTACGGAAAGATCATGAAGGCGTTGGCCGCCACGATTCAATCGATGAGCCAAGAAGATATCAACGCTTTCGAGAAAGCCGGAACGTTTACCTTGATGGTAGATGGACAGGAGGCCGTTTTGGAGCGTACGGATGTAGAGATCATCTCTGAGGATATCCCGGGTTGGTTGGTCGCTAATGAAGGTCGCTTGACAGTCGCTTTGGATATTACCGTAACCGAGGATTTGCGTAAGGAGGGGCTGGCCCGTGAGTTGGTGAATCGTATCCAAAACTTGCGTAAGAGCAGCGGTTTCGATATAACGGATAAGATCCATGTATCCATTCTTTCTTGCGAGGAGATGGATGAGGCGATCCATGATTATAAGGATTATATCGCTAACCAAGTATTGGCGGAATCTATCGAAATCATGGATAATGCGATCAGCGACGCTACGGAACTCGATTTCGAGGACTTTAAATTGTCCGTAAAGATCGAGAAAGCTTAAAAATAGAATAGCATTTCTTGCGGAAGAATTAGGAATGAAATATAGGAAAATCGATAATTATATTATCTTTGCATGCAAAGAAGAAATAATATGATTTTATATTCATTCTTAATTCTTCTTTTTGATTGATATTTGAACGATTGTTGAACCTAAATTTTTTTAGAACCATGGCAGAGAAGACAAGATATTCAGACGCTGAGCTCGAGGAGTTCCGCGCTATTATATTAGAGAAACTGGAAATCGCGAAGAGGGATTACGAGCTTTTGCGATCAGGGGTTACGAATTCCGACGGTAACGACGTGGCTGATACGTCTCCTACATTCAAGGTGCTGGAGGAAGGCGCTTCTACGTTATCGAAGGAAGAGGCGGGCCGTTTGGCGCAACGCCAGATGAAATTCATCCAGAATTTGCAGGCCGCTTTGATCCGTATCGAGAATAAGACCTACGGTATTTGCCGGGAGACTGGTAAATTGATCCCGAAAGAAAGGCTACGTGCCGTGCCTCATGCGACTTTAAGTATCGAAGCAAAACAAGGAGGTGCAAAGTAAATGAGATATTCTAAAGGTTGGGGAGCAGTGTTAATCATAATACTGCTCCTTCTTCTTGACCAAGCGCTGAAAATATGGATTAAGACCCACATGCAGTTGCATGAGAGTATAGAGATAACTCCGTGGTTTTATCTCTATTTTACCGAGAATCCGGGTATGGCATTCGGTATAGAGGTGATTGGGAAATTATTCCTTTCCGTATTCCGTATCGTGGCTGTATTGTTTATCGGATATTATTTGTATAAGCTGGTTAAAGAAAATTATAAATTCGGTTTTATTGCCTGTATATCTTTGGTTTTCGCGGGGGCGGTGGGAAATATAATCGACTCGATATTCTATGGCGTGATCTTCGACCATAGTTTCGGGCAACTTGCTACTTTTATGCCGGAGGGAGGTGGTTATGCCTCTTGGCTGCATGGTAAGGTGGTGGATATGTTCTATTTCCCATTGATAGAGACCGTATTCCCTGATTGGGTTCCGATCTGGGGTGGACAGGAGTTCGTTTTCTTCCGTCCGATCTTTAATTTGGCGGACTCGGCGATTTGCGTGGGAGTTTTCCTTTTGTTAATATTTTATCGGCATACTTTGTCGGCTAGCCTTTCGAAAGAAGAGAAATAAATGCGGAGAAAATTACGGATATATGGTATGGCTTTATTAGCCACGACGTTGCTGGCGGCATGTAGTAAGGTTCCGGATGGTATTCTGTCGGAGAAAAAGATGCAGGGTGTCTTGACGGATATGTTGCTGGCTGAGGCCATGGTAAATGTGGATTATAATACTTATAAATCCGATACCATGAAGCTTGCCTTGTATGAGTCTGTATTCCGTAAGCATGATATTACACAAGCGGTGTATGATAGCTCGTTGGTGTGGTACGGCCGTAACTTGGATATTTATATGGAGGTCTACAACCGGGTCTTGGCCGATCTTAATAAACGGATCAATAACTTAGGGGATGTGCAGGCGGACGCTGCGCCGGTATCGAACCGGGATTCTGTGGATATTTGGCCTCGCCGTTCTTATCTGGTCTTGTCTCCTACCTCTGTATTTAATGGGGTGACTTTCGATATACGTCCGGAAACGAATTATTCCTCGGGCAGTAGTTTCGTGCTGGGCATGCGTGTCTGGGGATTGAATAACAAAATGGCTTATAAGCCGGAGGTACGTTTAAGCGCAGACCAAGGTGATACGACCTTGACGGTGAATAGTAAGATCACGAAAGATGGATATCACGAGACGATCTTGAAGACTATACCAACTAAGAAAGTAAAGCGTGTGTTTGGATATATCCGTATGGATAATATGGATACGACTTATTATAAGGTGTATATAGATAGCTTAAGCTTGATGAAATATAACTATGGTAAGGAGCTTGCCGAATTACCTAAGGATTCTATTAAGTAATCTCTCTATTTGTTTATTGTACTTATGAGAAGAATTGCCGCTCATTACGTTTGGTGTAAGCAGGTTTATCGTATGCATTATATCGAACTGGATGATAATGGTGTGTTTCATGGTGTTTACCCGTTGAATGAGGAGATAGCTGGAACCGCTTTTTATGATGGAGTGCTGGTGCCGGTTCTTTCCTCGGAACCGGCGATTGGTTTTAAGCAGGTGATGGGATCTTGGCCGGTGTTAACTGAAAAGATTACGCCGGGTTGTTCAGTCCATATATATCGTTTAAGCGGGATTCCCTTGGCGTCTGCGAAACTCGGCACAGACCACGGCTGTAGCGATGGCCACATTGAGAGACTCTGAGGTGTCTCTTCCTTCCGGATAGTTCGGGATATACAATTTTTCGTTTACAAAAGCCTCGATGGCGGGACGTATTCCATTTCCTTCATTACCCATTATCAAGATACCGTTTCCGGATAAGGTTTTCTCATATAAGTTTTCTCCGCCAAGGAAGGTGCCGTATAAAGGTATGGCTTGGGCAGATTGGGCCTGTAAGAACGTTTCCAGATCGGTGTAATGTATTTTTACGTGGGCGAGCGCACCCATAGTGGCTTGTACGGTTTTTGGACTGAAAACATCGGCGGTATCTTTGCTGCATACGATATGGGAAATACCGAACCAGTCCGCTAACCGGATGATCGTACCTAAGTTGCCCGGATCTTGGATTCCGTCTAATGCGAGAACAAGCTCCTTTTCCGGCGTTATTTCCGTTATATCCCAATTGGGGCGTTTAAAGATTGCGAGTACATCTTGGGGATTTTTCAGGAAACTGGCTTTACGAATATCATCTTCTTCCGCTACCAATAACTCCTTGGCCGGAATATCGCCTTGTGTAGCCATCCAAGATGGCTTGGCTATTAATAACTCACATTCAAAGGCCGGTAACATATCGGCTACCAATTTATTTCCTTCGGCTACAAAAACATTATTTTCATTCCGGAATTTCTTTAATTCCAGAGAACGGATGTATTTGACTTTGGTCTTGCTTAGCATCTTAGTTCTTTTTACAAAACAAAAGTACGGTAAATTCTTTAAATTCCAGTACATTCGCGATCGTAAAAAGCTTGGAATGATGAATCGATCTCTACGTATATGCTATTTTATCTGTATCGTACTACTGCTAGCCTCTTGTAGTACGACCAAGTTTGTGCCGGATGGGGAATATTTGCTGGATAAGGTGGAGATCGTGTCGGATAACAAGGATTATAAGTCTGCGGATTTAAAATCTTATCTTAGGCAGCAACCAAACTTCAAGGTGTTTGGTCTGATGAAGTGGCAGTTGTTTGTCTATGATTGGTCTGGTAAGAATGAGAAGAAATGGATCAATAAACAGTTACGTAGGATTGGTGAGCCTCCCGTGGTGCTGGATACGATGTTGGTGGAACAGTCCGCCATGGAACTAGAGCGTTTTTACATTAATAAAGGGTATGTCCATGCGGATGTATCAACGACGATCGATACGACACGCCATAAGAAAGCGGTTGTAACTTACCATATAAAGGCGAACGATCCATATAGGATACGCAATTACACGATGAAGTTCCCCGATCCGAAAATTGATAGTTTGGCACATCTGAAAGCGCCTCGCCGCTCTCCCTTAGCTTCTGCGTTCCGGTCCTCACAGGAAGAGTATAACCAATTAGTTAAGGAAGGAACTTTATTTGACCGGGATATATTGGACAAGGAGCGGGAGCGTATTACGACCTTACTTCGCTGGAACGGGTATTATGGTTTTAATCGGGATTATTTAGGATATATCGCTGATAGTTCTTTTAACCAAAATGTCGTGGATCTTGATATGTCCATGAAACCTTATCGGAAGGTGTTGCCCAATGGGTCGGTAGAGGATCAGCCGCATCGTCAGTATTATATTAAGGATGTAACGGTCTTAACCGATTATAATCCGATGGGGGTAGGAGAGGACGCTAGTTTCATGGCTACAGATACGATGCTCAGCGCAGGGGTGAATATCGTATATGGCCGGAACGGGAAGAGTATCCGTCCGAGCGTGCTCCGGAGGAGTACTTATATTCGTCCGGGGCAATTATTTAGTGAGAAGAATATAGAGCAGACCTATTCAGCGTTCGCTTCTCTAAGGGCTTTGAGGAATGTAAATATACGTTTTACGGAAGTAGAGGAGCGGGATACGATGAAGTTGGATTGTTACATTCTCACTTCTCCTGCGAAGATAAATACGGTGGGAGTGGATTTGGAAGGTACTAACTCGGCGGGTGATTATGGGTTTGCCTCCAGCTTGAATTATCAGCATAGGAATATCTTCCGAGGATCGGAGCTATTCTCGGCGAGGGTGAGAGGGGCTTACGAGGCGTTATCCGGAAATAAGGCGAATGGCTTTGGTAATTACTGGGAGTTAGGTGCGGAAGGGTCCTTGCTGTTTCCTCGTTTCTTGTTCCCATTCTTGAGTTCGGATTTTCGTAGGCGGCTACGTGCGTCAACTGAAGCGAAAATAAGTTACAACCTGCAAAAACGTCCGGAGTATACGAGGGCGATTCTATCTGGTGGTTGGAGTTATATTTGGCAAGATCGGGGCAATACACAGGCACGCCATACCTTTAAGCTTGTAGACTTGAATTATGTGTATTTGCCGGATAAGAATATGGACTTTATCAATAGCTTGCCGGATTATATGGTGTTGTATAACTATACGAACCATTTTATCATGAGTTCGGGATATACTTATTCCTTCAGTAATTATTCTCCCCAGAATCGTTTGAGAAACACGCATTCCCTACGTGCGTCGGTCGAGGTCGCAGGGAATTTGTTGAGTGCCTTTTCGCATCTTACGGGGGCGAAGAAAAATGATGACGGTTATTATGAGTTGTTTGGTACGGAATATGCGCAATATGTGAAATTGGATTTCGATTTTAGTAAAGGAATCGTGCTTGACAGTCGTAACAAGTTAGCTTTCCATATAGGAGTGGGAGTGGGGATGGCTTATGGTAACTCAAACTATTTACCTTTTGAGCGTGCTTATTTCTCGGGGGGAGCGAATAGTGTCCGGGGATGGTCTGTACGAGAGTTAGGTCCGGGTAGTATGGAAGTTGACAGCACGACTTCTTTCGCTCTTCAATCGGGGGATATCCGCTTGGATTTGAACTTGGAATATCGAACGAAACTTTTTTGGAAGTTTGAATTGGCGGCTTACATAGATGCCGGAAACATATGGACCCGGAATGTATCAGATGAACGCTATAAGGCTGGAAACTTTGATTTCTCTCGTTTTTACAAGGAGATCGCTGTTTCCTATGGTTTGGGACTTCGTTTGGACTTTGATTTCTTTCTACTACGTTTAGATACAGGCTTCAAGGCTTATAATCCTCAGGAGAAAAAGTCTAGGCGTTGGGCGATAACCCGTCCTAATTTCAAGGATAATTTCGCCTTGCATTTTGCCGTTGGTTATCCATTCTAAATTCAATATGTAAAAAAGTGTACTAAAAGTTTGCAAGGAAAAGAAAAATCCTTACCTTTGCACCACGAAAATAAGGATGGTCAGGTAGCTCAGCTGGATAGAGCAACAGCCTTCTAAGCTGTGGGTCCTGGGTTCGAATCCCAGCCCGATCACGAGGGAGACTCTTTTAGAGTCTCCCTTTTTTTGTTATAATCAGATGCCAGTTTTTTTCTTTTGCTTGTTTTGATCGTTGTTTATTGATCTTTTATGGAAAACTTTGAGTGTTATCTATCGGTTATTATATAGAAGATTTCGAGATAGAATTTCATAATTTTGTTTTTGATGGGATAAGGGCTATTAAGCAGGATTCCTGTATTTGAGATTAAACAGATTGTAAATATTTAAAAAGTAGATAAGATGGAAACATTTGACGATATCATTAAAGGGGATAAACCTGTATTGGTGGATTTTTTTGCGACATGGTGCGGCCCGTGTAAGGTGTTGAGTCCGACGGTCGAGGCATTGGGGAAGGAGTTGGCGGGACAAGTGCGTGTCCTTAAAATTGATGTAGATAAGAACGAGGCACTTGCCACACAGTTGAGGATCCAATCCGTACCCACTTTGATCATCTTTAAGAAAGGTGAGATCGTATGGCGCTCTTCCGGCGTGATGGATCACGGAAGCCTATTGCGGAAGGCGCAAAGCTATATCGATTAAAAGCCGTTCATCGGGATCAATACCGTTGGGATCAATAATAGGAATCCAAGGATCACTAGGACAAGGATGAACTTCCATGCCCATTTGAACCATTTATCGTAGGGGATACGGCTTACTCCTAGAACCGCTATCAGAACACCAGATGTGGGAGTTATCAGATTCGTGAAGCCATCGCCAAACTGAAAGGCCATGACGGTGGCTTGCTTGGATAAACCGATCAACTCCGAGAATGGGGCCATGATAGGCATGGTAAGGGCCGCTTTGGCGCTTCCGGAAGGAATAACTAAATTGATAAGCGTTTGAATAACGTACATCATCCCGACCGTAGCTACTTGTCCCAAACCTTCCATCCCTTTCGCTAGGTTAAAGAGAATCGTATCGATCACTTTACCGTCTTGCAGGATTACGATAATACCTCCAGCCAAGCCAACGACTAAGGCGGCGCTCATAATATCCTTGCAGCCCTCTAAGAATAGTTTCACAAGCTCATTCGGATCGCGTCCATTGGCAATTCCCGCCGCTATGCCCAAGGCGAAGAACAAGGTCGCTATTTCCATAATATACCAACCGTAGCCCATTACGCCTGTTATCAAGAAAAAGATCGTGAAGAATAAAAGGTTCAATATATATAAGTGCACGGTTTTCCGTAGGGTAAATATCGAGCTGATCACGAACGCTACGCTAAGAATCGGAATTAAGGGTAGTCCCTTGATTACGCTATTTCCTATTTTTAAGGATGTCTGGGGGTAATAGAACGAAAAGATAACGAGTACGATAGCCAATAGGACGAAACTGATCCATGCGGCTTTCGGGGTTCTGTATACGATTTCCAAGGAATTGGTACTATGCAAATCTCTCCAATATTGATCATCCTCATAGACTGGTGACAATTGAGGGTTCTTTTTTACCTTGGCGGCATAACGCAATATCCATGTGAAGCCTACCGCATTGATAATACACCAGCAAACGATGCGATACTCGATACCGGAGAAAAGAGGAATCCCCGCCAAGCCTTGCGCTATACCGATCGTGAAAGGGTTTAAAATCGCTCCGGCGAAACCTAATCCCGCCGCTATAAAAACCATACATACGCCAGTTATGGAATCGTACCCCATAGATATCGCCATCGGGACCAAGACCAGACAAAAAGCGATGGTCTCCTCACTCATCCCGAATACAGCCCCGAATATACTGAAAAGTAACATGATGGCGGTCAATAAGAAATTATCTATGCCTATTTTACGAAGGATAGGGTTGTTCTCCATTTTGCGTGCTTTCCGCAGGAAACTGACTGTTCCGATATCAAATGCCTTACTGTCGTTCACGATCCAGAATGCCCCGCCGATGATAAGGATAAAGACAATGATATCCGCCTTGTCCACAAATCCTTTATAAAAGGCGGAGAGTACTTCCCAAGTCTGAGGTACGCTTTCCACGGATTCATATACAACGGTTCGCTCTCCGTCCGGGCTGATACTTTCCGTATATTGCCCACCGGGAATAACCCATGTCAATATGGCGCAAAATAAGATGATGTAAAAGATAATTACGTATGTGTGGGGTATTTGTCTCTTTTTCATGATTCTGTTTTTTCGTCTTCTTCTGTTAATATTCCGATCTCGGGAAGGATAGCCCGGGCCTCACGGTCACTAAGCGTATCTACGTCTTTGAGTTTACGTTGGATGGCACGGGTACGGGTACCTAAAACCTCTTCTATTTGCCCGCTGGCGGTTTGCAAGTTCTTTTGGGCTTTCTCGAGCATACCGCCTACTTTCTCGAATTCTTTTTTCACGGCCCCTAAGATCGTCCATACCTCCCCTGAGTGCTTTTGGATCGCCAATGTACGGAAGCCCATTTGTAAACTGTTTAGTATGGCCGCTAGGGTAGTGGGACCTGTTACGACTACCTTGTAGTTTCGTTGCAAGTCCTCCAATAAAGCGGAACGGCGTACGACCTCGGCGTAAATGCCCTCGAACGGCAGGAACATAATGCCGAAATCGGTCGTGGCGGGAGGCGCCAGATATTTGTCCGAAATATCTTTAGCCATCTTCTTGATCGTTGTCTCCAATAATTTTCCGGCTGTCTCGATCGCTTGGGAATCTGCGGCATCGTAAGCGTCTAGGAGCTGTTCGTATACATCTTTCGGGAATTTAGCGTCTATGGGAAGGTATACGAATTCTCGGGCATCATCCCGCCCGGGGAGCTTGACAGCGAATTCAACGACAGCATCCGAACCTTTCCGGGTATGTACATTCGCCTCGTATTGCTCTGGTGCCAATAACTGCTCCAATAACATACTGAGTTGGATCTCCCCGATATTTCCCCGGGTCTTAACATTACTAAGTACCCGTTTTAACCCGCCTACATCCTGCGCTAAGGTTTGCATCTCGCCCAGTCCTTTTTGTACACTTTCTAATTGTTCGGTGACTAAACGGAAAGATTGCCCGATACGGTCGTTCAATGTCTTTTGAAGTTTCTCGTCTACGGTGACTCGGATTTCTTCCAGTCTTTTTTCCGTGTTATCCACTAATCTCTGCTGGCGTTCGTCCAAGGCGGCGAATTTCTCTTTCTGCAACCTGTTAAAAGAATCGATACCACGTTCGAAAGCTTCCCTGAACTCGTTCATGGAATGAGCCAGTTCTTCTCGGTTATCTTTCGCTACCAAACGGCTTTCTTCCCGGTTCAGGCGGAAGTCTTCCCTAAAGTTTTTCTCGATACGGTCGAACGAGCGTTGTATCTCGTTTAGCAACTTTTCTAGGTCTTCTTTGTTATTATTTAGCTGTTTAGGACGCAAAAGGATTTGCATCACGATGATTATAAGAAGTCCGCCGATAATAATCCAATCCATCTGTTTTTGATTTTGACGTCAAAGATAGATAATCTGTATTTTGCAACAGCAGTTAAATAGAGTTAAATAAAAGAACATTGTTTATTTTCGTTTGTTTTATCGACAGAAAGCTGCTTATATTTGTGCAGCCAACTTAAGTAAGACTATTAAATTTACATACAAAGATGGCAAAAGTAACATTAAAAGGTAACGAAATTCATACGAACGGCGAGTTGCCGAAAGTTGGGACAGAGGCTCCGGACTTCAAGGGTGTAAAAAGTGATTTATCCGAATTGTCGTTAAGCGACTTGAAAGGAAAGAAAGTGGTGATAAATGTTTTCCCGAGCTTGGATACAAGTGTATGTGCGGCCTCGGTAAGACGCTTCAATAAAGAAGCCGCTTCGCATCCGGATACGGTAGTATTAGCTGTTTCTAAAGATTTACCTTTTGCGCATGGACGTTTCTGTACTACGGAAGGTATTGATAAAGTGATTACATTGTCAGTGTTCCGGTGTTCATGTTTTGAGGATAAGTACGGGATGCTTCTGGTAGACGGTCCGCTGAAAGGGTTATTAGCCCGTGGCGTGATAGTAGTCGATGGAGCTGGTAAGGTGGTTTATGAGGAACTTGTTCCCGAGATTACTACCGAGCCGAATTACGACGCGGCTTTGGCGGCGTTGAAATAAATATAGTAGATTATTGTTTTTCATTGGTTAAAGTTAAGGGTTAGTGTAGGAGGCCGTCGGATGTGAATCCCGCGGCCTTCGTTTTTGTGTGAAGAGGCTAAAGTTTTCCTTCCAGCTCGTCGACGATTTGCCCATCGAAGAGATTGATGATACGGTCGGCGTAGGTCGCGTCATGTTGCGAGTGTGTCACCATGACGATCGTAGTCCCTTCGGCATTCAGTTGACTGAGTAATTTCATAATTTCAAGACTGTTTTTAGAGTCGAGGTTTCCAGTCGGTTCGTCCGCCAATATCAGCATCGGTTTACCTACGACGGCGCGAGCGATGGCGACACGTTGCTGCTGGCCGCCGGAGAGTTGCTGCGGATAATGTTTGGCACGTTGGCTGAGGCGTACTTTGCGCAGGATGTCGAGTACTTGTTGTTTGCGCTCAGCCTTGGGGATGCCGAGGTATTTCAATTGGAGGTCTACGTTTTCCTCGACTGTAAGCTCGTCAATGAGATTGAAGCTTTGGAACACGAAACCAATGCGTCCCTTACGATAGCGTGTACGGTCTTTCTCCTTTAGGTGTCCCACCTCTTCGCCTTCTAATAGATAGCTGCCCTCGTCCGGGTTATCTAGCAGGCCGAGAATATGCAGCAGGGTTGATTTGCCGCATCCGCTGGGTCCCATGATGGCGATGAACTCGCCCTTTTTCACTTCCATGCTTATGCCATTGAGCGCGATGGTTTCTACTTCTTCCGTCCGGAAGTTTTTGCTGAGGTTCTTTATTTGAATCATGACTTGTCTTGTTTTTGTGAGAATGTATACCTATTATAGAATGTTGCTTTTATTCGGTCCGGATACTTTTGATGGGGTTACGGCGGGCGACTTTCAAGGTTTGCCCGATGATTGACACGAAAGCGATGGCTATGGTTGCCAAAACTGCCGCGGTTATGAGATACCACGGGAAGGCGATGCGGTTATAGAACGACTCTAAACTGATTTGAACCGCTTTCACGCTGATGGGCAGGGCGAAACAGGCGGCAAGCAACGAGAGTGCCATGAATCGTTTGGAAAGTTCCCATACCGCGCCACTTGTTTCGGCTCCCATCACCTTGCACAAGGCGATCCGTTTGCTTTGCTGTTCGGTGTAGCTTATCGACATGGCCAGCAGTCCCAAGGCAGAGATGAGAATGGAGATGGTCATGAAGCAAAGGACAAGCATCAGCGTGTTCTTCTCATGGGTTAAATCCTTGTCCATATAATCGTCGATATAATCGGCTTCCAAGTCTTTCGGTATCCCGATCACTTCATTGGACACTTCCCTGCAAGTGCGGCGGATGGCGGCTAAGGCTTCCGCCCGATCGCCTTGTGTCTTGACGATTTGACGGATGATGTAGCCTTGTGGGTTCAACACCATAACGGCTCCATGCGAATCGGGTTGGGGTGTGTTCAACGCGCCCAGCGAACGATAGTTGCGGATGACACCACAGACGTTGTATCGATAGCCGCCCTTGTCGCTGTTTTTTCCAAAATGGGGTCTGCCGGATGAAAGCTGGTAACGACGGCAAGTCTCTTCCGTTACCCAAACCATGCCGGGCAGTGGGTCAGACCAACGTTCTACCACTTCGAAGCCCAACAGCCGGAATGCGGCGCTGTCCATATCCGAAAGGTGGAGCCACGAGTATCCTTCTTCTTCCGATTGCAGTACACCATCGTGACCAGTGAAGAAAGGCAGTTTTCGTGCCAATGCTACTTCTGTCACTTGGGGCAATGCCTGTAAACGTTTCTGGAGGATGACTTGCTTGTCGTAGGTGTGTCCCAAGTCCCATGTCTTGACGAATACCAGGTCTGTATTATAACCGGTCGGCAGGGTGGCAAGGTGGTATATTTGGAAGGCCATGGTGAGTCCCAAGGTGATGAGTACCGTGCTGATGATATTCTGCACGATGATGAACAAGCGGCTGAACAGTTGCTTGTTGTGCATGCGGAAATTTCCTTTTACGATATCTATCGGACTGTATTTGTAGGTGATGATGGCTGGTAACAATCCCGATATGCCGGCGATTCCTACCCATAGCAACAGCGAATAGGCTACCATCGCCGGTGAAGAGACCAAAGCGATCCGGGAGGAGAGCAAGTACTCGAAATAGGGCTTTGTGATGACGACAACTAAGCAACCGCCGATGAAACAACCGGTTGTGAAGATAGCGGACTCTGCGAGGTAGCGTAATACGATTTGCCCTGCCGAGTCACCCATCAACCGGCGGGTCGCCATTTCATGGGCTCGTTTGCTGGTTTGCGATACAGTTAGGTTGATGTAATTGAAGATAGCCGAGAGGAGCAACACGAATGCTAACGAGAACAAGATTTGTACCTGTTTCCGTGTCCCTTTACGGAAAGGGCCGTATTGGTTCAGGGGAGAGAAATAAATCTCGTCCATGCGTGTCACCGAAGAACCCCAAAAAAGCCTGTTCGTGCTGTTGTCTTCTTTCCAGTATTCCCAATAGCCTTTATACTTATCGAGTAGTTTACGGGTAACAACATCGGGAGTTACCCCTTCTTCCAACGTAATGAGTATTTGCGTTGAACCATAACTGTCCATCCATGCATAATCCTTTTCTGCCAGTTTGAAAGGAATCAAGATGTCTATCGGTTTCAACAGCTCTGTCGAGCTGAAAGCCGGGAGAACCCCAATGACCCGTAGCGGTGTCTGGTTCAAGTACATCACGGTACGGCCGATCGGATTTTCATTCCCGAATACTTTGTGGGCGAATGGCTCGGAGAGGATGACCTCGTCTGTCCCGATCAGTGCTTTGTTGCGGTCGCATCCAATGAGCGTATAGTTGAGCATCTGGAAAAAATTAGGATCTGCCGCGATGCCGTTTACTTGATAATATTGGTTGTCTATCATGAAGTCGGCCGCTTCAATATGGATCAGGCGTGTCCACTCTTTTATTTCCGGAATGGAAGGGAACAATTCCGGGGCAGTCCCGGTTGTCATACCGATCCCATCTCCATAGCCGACGGCATACAATTGGTGAGAGTATGATTGATTGTTACCGATATTAAATTCGGTGTCGGCATACGAGGTCAGAAGGATGACAACTCCCAGTGCGATAGCTAATCCGAAGAACTGGATGGCTGTGTAGAGTTTGTTGCGGCCGAGAAAGGTAAAGTACGATTTCATATTTTGCTTGTTTTTGATACAAAGGTATAGAGCGGTTGGCATCTGGCAAGGGCTTGGATGCCCGGTTGCGGTAGTTTGTATGAAAATCATACACCCGCTTGTATGATATTCATACAGCCTTTTTCCGTACCTTTATCCCCGATAAAAGAGATAAAGGAAAAACAAACGAATCGGATATGGCAAATTACGGGACAATAGTGGTGGTAGATGACAATCCGGCGATTCTTACGGCGGTCAAGATCTGCTTGGCCGGTGAGTTTGACAGGGTATTGACACTCGCTTCTCCCGACACGCTTCTTACGGTATTGGCACAAGAGGTGGTGGACGGGATTTTGCTCGACATGAACTTCACGCAAGGGGGAAACTCCGGACAAGACGGCTTGCTTTGGCTTCGGGCGATCCACAAGAAGCATCCGGCTATCCCGGTGGTACTGGTGACGGCATACGCTGATATCAAGTTGGCGGTGCGTGGTTTGAAGATGGGGGCGGCAGACTTTGTTGCCAAGCCGTGGGATAATCAAGAGCTGATCCGTGTCTTAAAAGATGCGATTGATGCCGGGCGTAAAGTGGTTCCATTGGAACAGGTCGAGGCGGAGCATGTGAGCAAGGTGGTGGAGCGTTGCCACGGCAATATCAGCCGGGCCGCCGAATTGTTGGGAATTACCCGGCAGACGTTGTATGCTAAAATAAAAAAGCGATGATGTTGATAGGCACTTTGGGAGTCGTTGTCGTTCTCTTTATCGGATGGTTCTACCACCATCAGGTATTGTTGAGAGACCGGGCGCATCTGATGCGTGAGGCGATTCGTAACCAAGAATTTACGTTTCGTCTTCCTGTGAAAGGCCTGTTCTTCGGGGAGCGGGCGTTGCAAGAGGCCCTTAACGAGACGGGTAGGGACATCGGGCGGTTGCTTGCCCGCAATGAGGTGGAATCGTGGCAACGGCTGACCCGTGTGCTTACGCATGAGATCATGAATGCCACTACGCCTATCGCCAGTATCAGCCAGGCCTATCTGGAGCATCCCGCGATTGCTGGGACGGTTTACGAGGAGGGGATCCGTGCCATTCACGATACCAGCCGGGGACTTGCCCTGTTCGTGGACAGCTACCGGAAACTGGCGGAACTGCAAGAACCTGTTATCGGAGAGGTCTATTTGAATGATTTTATGGAAGGGATCCGGGCTCTTTATCCCGATTTAGAGTGGCATCTTTCCATTCCTTTGTCTGCTACGATGTGTACGGATCAGAATATGTTGCGGCAAGTGCTGATTAATCTGATCCGGAATGCTTGCGAGGCAGGGGCTACGATGGTGGATGTGCGTTGGAAGAAGGGGTTGTGGGTCAGCAACAATGGTGCGCCTATTCCGGTGGCTATCGAACGGGAGATTTTTATTCCTTTCTTCACGACTAAAAGGACGGGTTCCGGTATCGGCTTGTCGCTTTCCCGGCAGATGATGGTGCGGCAAGGCGGGGATCTTTGTTTGGCGCAGCGCTCTGTGCCGGGTTATCAAGTGACGTTTATAATTTCTTGCGTAGGATAAATTTAGGATAGGATATGAATCGGAAAATACTTCAGCTGGCCATACCTTCTATCGTCTCCAATATAACCGTACCTTTGTTGGGCCTGGTGGATGTGGCGATCGTAGGGCATCTGGGATCGGCATCGTACATTGGGGCGATCGCCGTGGGCGGGATGCTGTTTAACATGATCTATTGGATATTCGGCTTTCTCCGGATGGGGACAAGTGGGATGACCGCCCAAGCCTATGGGAAACGGGACTTGACGGAGGTAGTCCGGACCTTGCTGCGGGCTGTCGGGGTAGGGCTTTTGATCTCCCTCGGGCTTTGGATCCTTCAATCCCCGATCTTGAGGGGTGCGTTCGTTTTGATCGACGCGACGGAGGAGGTGAAGCGATGGGCCTCTCTTTATTTTAATATCTGTATTTGGGGAGCGCCGGCCGTATTGGGTTTATATGGCTTTGCCGGTTGGTTCATCGGTATGCAGAATTCTCGTTTCCCGATGTTTATCGCTATCACGCAGAATATCGTGAATATTGCGGCCAGCCTATGTTTCGTGTTTGTGCTGGGTATGAAGGTGGAAGGCGTAGCGTTGGGAACACTGATCGCCCAATATGCGGGCCTCTTCATGGCGTTTGCTCTTTGGTTGAAATATTATGGGCGTCTGAAAGCGTATATCGATTGGGACGGTCTTTGGGATGGGGAGGCGATGCGTCGTTTCTTCTCTGTCAATAGTGATATATTTTTCCGGACCTTGTGCTTGGTCGCTGTTACCACTTTCTTTACCTCTACAGGTGCGAGACAAGGGGATGTGATATTAGCCGTAAATACCTTGTTGATGCAGTTGTTTACCTTGTTCTCTTATATAATGGATGGTTTCGCTTATGCGGGAGAGGCATTAGCCGGCCGGTTTATTGGGGCTAAAAACGATGTGGGGTTACGTAGATGCATTCGTTTATTGTTTCTATGGGGAATCGGCCTCTCTTTATCATTCACGATTCTTTATGCGTTTTTGGGGAGGGATTTTCTGGGGCTGTTGACGAACGATACCTCGGTCATTAAGGCTTCCGGGGATTATTTCTATTGGGTATTGGCGATCCCTTTATGTGGATTCTCCGCTTTCCTTTGGGACGGTATCTTTATCGGGGCCACGGCTACACGCCAGATGCTTTGCTCGATGCTTGTGGCCTCGGCTACTTTCTTTATTATTTATTACCTGTTTTATCGATCGATGGGAAATCATGCGTTATGGATGGCTTTCCTTGGATATCTCTCCTTGCGAGGTGGTATGCAATGGATACTTTGGCGATATAGGAAAATTACAATGCCCATTATAAGCAACTGACAATGCCCATCGTAAGCGGCTTATAATGCCCAGTATAAGGAGCTTATAATGCCCATTGTAATAAACAAAGAAAGCGAGACTTCTATCTGGTTGATAATCAAGTCTCGCCTTCTTTGTTATGTGGAATGATAGTTGTTTATCGTTGTCTGTATGAGATCAATTCTTCTGGGTTGAATCGTCCGATATAACCCTGATGTTTCTCTATCTCAGCCTCTACGTAATTGGTGTAAACAACCGCGGACTTAGCGAACAGCTCCGGCGCTTTCGTCGCATCTTGGATCAATAGATGAGCCATGATGATATCAGCGGCCATCTCCATCAAGCGGCGAGCCACGAAATCGAGTAATTCCTGATCTTGAGACTCTTTTACTTTCGCCATGCTAGCCTCGAACTTATTAGCCATCTCTACTAAACGAGCCTTCAGCGGTTCCATCTCGGCAGAGCAAGGGATCGCCTCGAATTCACGGATGGTAGCTAGGTAAGACCCGTTTGTCACGTAACGTATGGCCGCTACGGTCTGCAATTGCGTCGTGCCTTCATAGATGGAGGTGATACGGGCATCGCGGTAGATACGTTGGCAAGCATACTCCATCATAAAACCGGATCCTCCGTGTATTTGGATGCAATCATAGGCATTCTGGTTGGCGTATTCGGAATTCATACCTTTTGCCAACGGGGTGAAAGAATCCGCCAATTTGGCGTATTGCTTCTGTTCCTTACGTTCTTCCGGAGTCAGTTTACGCTCACGGGCGATGTCGTCCAGTGCCTTGTAAATATCAACGTAACGAGCGGTTTGGTATAACAACGCACGTCCGGCATCCAGCTTCGCTTTCATGATGGCGAGCATGTCGTAAACAGCGGGGAAGTCGATGATTGCCTTACCGAACTGCTTGCGGTCTTTGGCGTAGGCCAATCCTTCGTTGTAAGCGGCTTGGCTGAGGCCTACCGATTGTGCGGCGATACCTAGGCGTGCGCCGTTCATCAAGGCCATCACGTATTTGATCAAGCCCAGTTTGCGATCGCCACAAAGCTCTGCTTTCGCGTTCTTGTAAATTAATTCGCAAGTAGGAGAGCCGTGGATTCCCAATTTATTCTCGATACGGCGTACGTTTACGCCCCCTTCCTGTTTGTCGTAGATAAACATGGACAAACCACGTCCATCCTTGGTACCTTCCTCGGAGCGGGCCAATACGAGGTGAAGATCTGCGTCGCCATTCGTGATGAATCGTTTTACGCCGTTCAACCGCCAGCAATTCTCTTTCTCGTCGAAGGTAGCCTTTAGCATCACGGATTGCAGGTCGGAGCCAGCGTCCGGCTCGGTCAGGTCCATAGACATGGTTTCTCCCGCGCAGATACGTGGGATGAAACGGCTGTGCTGATCCTCGTTGCCGAACTCATATAAGGTTTCGATACAATCCTGTAATGACCAGATATTACCGAAGCCGGCGTCAGCCGCCGCTACGATCTCCGCGCACATGGTGTACGGCGTGATCGGGAAGTTCAAGCCACCGAAACGGCGAGGCATCGTCATACCGTTCAAACCGGCTTTTACCATCGCGTCGAGGTTCTGCTTCGTGCCGGAAGCATATTCCACACGGCCATTCGCGCAGTGAGGACCTTCGGCATCTACGCCTTCCGCGTTAGGGGCGATGATCTCTCCGGTGATCTCTCCGGTAATCTCCAGCACCTTATCGTACGAGTCTATCGCGTCGGCATAATCTTGCGGCGCGTAGTCGAACTCTTCCTTGTCTCTGTACTCGCGTTCCTTCAGCTCGCAAATACGTTCCATCATCGGATTGTTCAAGTGATACTTGAGTTCCGGTATGTCTGTATAATAATTAGCCATCTTTACTTACTGTTCTTTTTGTAATACTTAATCATCTTAGGAATCACCTCTTCTACCGTACCATTGATTACGTAATCGGCGATCGTATTGATCGGGGCGTTCTCATCATTATTGATCGAAATGATGATACCGGCGTCTTGCATGCCGGCGATATGCTGGATCTGTCCGGAGATACCGCAAGCGATATACAATTTCGGACGCACCGTGACACCGGTCTGACCGATCTGACGGTCGTGGTCGCAGAAACCGGCATCGACAGCCGCACGGCTGGCGCCTACCTCGGCGTGAAGCTCTTTCGCCAAATCGAACAATAAATTAAAGTTCTCCTTGGAGCCTACGCCATAACCTCCGGCCACTACGATCGGAGCGCCTTTCAGGTTGTGCTTCGCTTTCTCTACATGACGGTCGATCACCTTCACCACATAGTCTGTCTCGGGGACATACTTCGCTACGTCGTGGCGGATCACTTCACCTTTATAGTTCTCGTCAAGGACTTCCTTTTTCATCACGCCCTCACGAACGGTCGCCATTTGCGGGCGGTGTTCCGGGTTGATGATCGTGGCTACGATGTTACCACCGAACGCCGGACGGATCTGATATAATAAGTTCTCATAGGTAATACCCGCTTTTTTATCCTCGTGCGAGCCGATCTCCAAAGAGGTACAATCGGCCGTCAAGCCGCTTGTCAAGGCCGAGGATACACGAGGACCCAAGTCGCGACCGATCACCGTAGCGCCCATTAAGCAGATCTGCGGTTTCTCCTCCTTGAACAAATTAATCAAGATGGAAGAATGAGGAAGTGATGTATAAGGGAATAAACCCGGAGCGTCGAACACATGAACCTTGTCGACGCCAAAAGGCAATACTTGTTTCTCTACACCCTCAAGGCCGGAGCCGGCAACAATCGCTTCCAGTTGGCAGCCTAATTGATTAGCCAGCTTACGACCTTTGGTCAGAAGCTCAAGACTTACATCGGCAACGCTCGTGCCTTCTGTCTCACAATATACAAATACGTTGTTCATAATCTTATCCGATGGTGTGGTTAGCTAACAGTTCGACAATCAAATCCTCTACTTCTTGGTCGGAACCGGAGATCGTCTTGCTTTCTTTGGCTTGGAAGACGATGTTCTGGATCGCTTTTACCTTTGTCGGCGAACCGCTAAGGCCGCATTGAACCAAGTCTCCATTCACGTCGGCCACGCTCCATTCCTGAATATCCAGATACGGGCGGCTCTTGTACAATTCCGGGTAGCGAACGGTCGGTTCTCCATCTTGGTGACAGGCGGGTTGTGCGTTCCGTTCCTGTTTACCCATGGCGTATTTGTACTTCTGTACCAGCTTCGCGTTACGAGGACGGCAGGGAGCGGCGGAACCATTCACGGTGATTACGATCGGAAGCGGACCTTCCACGGTCTCGACACCCCCGTCGATATGACGTTTTACGGTGATACGTCCGGCCTCTTTATCTACGTTCAGGATTTCCTCGGCATACGTGATCTGGGTCAGTCCCAGTTTCTCGGCGACTTGCGGACCTACCTGTGCCGTGTCGCCGTCGATCGCTTGGCGACCACCGATGATAATATCATAATCGTTGATTTTCTTGATAGCCGTGGCAAGCGCATAGGATGTGGCTAAAGTGTCGGCTCCGGCAAACGCACGGTCGGTCAACAAAAAACCGCCGTCAGCACCACGATACAAACCTTCGCGGATGATTTCGGCGGCACGTCCCGGGCCCATCGTCAGCAGCGTAACTGTCGTTCCGGGGTAAGCGTCTTTCAAGCGTAACGCTTGTTCCAACGCGTTCAGGTCTTCCGGGTTAAAGATCGCTGGCAAGGCGGCACGATTGATCGTTCCGTCCGCTTTCATGGCGTCCTTTCCCACGTTTCGTGTATCCGGGACCTGTTTCGCTAAAACAATAATTCTTAAACTCATATTATATATATAGGAATATTAGATTAATCTTGCGTGCAAAAGTAATCAAACATTCTTTATCTCAAAGCATTTCGGGCGAGAAATGCACACTTTCCGCCCTTTTGAGCATAAGACCATTCTTAATTTAGGGTTGCGATCTCTGCCGCGGTGAGGCCGAGGACAAAAATATCGGTATTGGCATCGGGAGATGCCGATATCGGCGTGAGGCGTAAGCACTATCGGCGTGAGCTTACGCCACTACTGCTTCGGGGCGATGCCTATACTGGCGTTTGCCGATGACGATTTGGAGCGAGAAAACCCCGGTGCCGGATCGGTCGGCATCGGGGTTTTCTCGTTGTTTGAAGCCAGAAGAGAGGCCTATCGCACGATGACCTTCTCCGTATGCTCTCGCTCACCGTCGGAGGCGTGGATGATGTAGATGCCGGTGGGGAGGTTGAAGCTGTATTGTGTCGTGTTCACGGAGAACCGGCGCACGAGTGATCCATTCAGGCCGAACACCTTGATTTCCTTCACCGGCCGGAGGGCAGATACGATGACCTGTCCCTGTATCGCCGAATAAATGGAGATACCAGCCTCTTCTATCTTGATCTTCTCCGTTCCGGTCGGGATGAAATCGGAGCGGAGGAAGTAGCGCCCGTGCGTGTTTCCCTTCACGGTGATCTCCGTCTCGTTGCCGTTCAGCGACCGGCTTGTCCGGGTAACCGCGTCGTACACCTCTACCAGCGTGCCGAAGGCCTCCTGCCCGCGGATCGTCACCGTCACGTCGCCATCGTCCGGGCTGTAGACACCGAACGGGATATTGGCGAGGCTGTTGCTGGCATTGATCGTCGCGGTCTGGCTGCCGGCTACGGTATAGATCACCGGGACACCCCGCAAGCTGTTATCAAGCAGCAACTCGGCATCCTCGTCCTCCTTGAATCCGGGGGTAGCCGCCACACGTGCCGCCACGATGGCACGGCTATACGTATCGCCCCGGCGTGCGGTCAGCGATAAGGTCGGCTTACCGGAGGAACGGAGGAGGGAAGAATTGGCATCGTCCAAGGCTTGCATCTCGTTCGTGAAGGAAAGTTCCAGCGTAGAAGCCGCTTGTTCTTCCGCTCTCTTGACAAAGAAGGATTGCAGGGGAGCGATCAAACGCGCGGTTGTCCCTTCTTCTTCCGTGCTGATCCATTGGCCATCGCTATTTGCTATGGCTACCTGCTGGTTGTCCTCTTTCACGATCCAATATTTCTTCTCTACTTTGCTTTCGTTCTCTTTGAAGAACTTATTCATATCCAAATGAGCGATGAATGGGTTTCCTACCAAGAAGTAAGGATTATTTGCTGCTTGGTTGGTTATGGATACAGAGAAAGATTCCTGCTTGTCTATAAGCCGTCCGGCGTTTCTCCTACTGTCTTCCGCTATAGTTACCGTATGACCGGTTGTACCATCCGTATTATAATAGCTATATTCCGTATCCGCTTTCGGCAGGCGGAACAACGTGTTGACTGTCATAGTGTTTTTAGGTACCACCTTCAGCGAGAAGCCTTGGCCGGGAGTATACGGGACGGTTACATCATTGTAGACGATACTCCAGTTCGCGGTAATCGTGTTTTGCGTTGTCCCGGAAGCATTATCGTAATGGATAGCGGCGTTCCCTTCATCCCAGCCTCTTTGGAAGACGGCGGGGTTGAAGCGGTTGTGCCGATTTGTTTCGAATGTGATCGGCTGATAATATTCCGTCTCTTGTCGATAGTTGGCAGAGGGAACATACCAATCTCCCGCCACGATGCCTTGCAACGGAGAGGCCAGCGTGTACCAACGGTTCGGTGCCAACTCGTAATCCACCCATGCCTTGTTATATTCCGGATGAAGTAGTTCGGCGTGCATCATCTCTGCGTTCGGTTCGAAATGTACCTCCTCGCAACGGTTCACGGTATAGGGATCGGTTTTCATTTCGGTGTACGTTCCATTAGCTTCTTTTTTTCCATATACCATCATATCGTATTGGATCGGGTGAAGACGGTATTCATCGGTTGCCGGTGGATCCATGTGTGGGAGATTATTGATTTCAGTCTTCCATAAGACATCACGATATTGTCCTTTATCTCCTTCAAATCCAGCTTCATATAATTCCACCTTGCCGTTTCTCGGAATGATGATCTTTGAGAAACGCATCGGGACATAGCCGGGGTTGGCCGCATATTCATCTCCTTTATAAACAGGAATAGTGGTATTCTCCTCGGCCTTTATATCCGAGTATGTCGCCCGTTTCCATTGCGAGTCGTCGTTCCAGTTGATGCCTATTTTCGTGCCTTGCCAAACCAAGTATTCCGGGACGACTTTCATGGTCATGATAAAATTGCCGTAGCAAGGTGTAAAAGTATCTGTTTCATTACCACCTTCGTCATCCGCAGCCCTCGTGGTGGGGGTGTAATACTCTTCATATCGAACCATAAATGTATACTCGTATCCCTCCTTGGGGTTGAATTTGAGGTCTGCGTCACCTTCGGTCATAGGATTACCCTCCGAGAAGAAGATTTTCATAATATTTGTTCCTGTGATCTTATTTCCTTCATAACGCGGTTGGGCAAAGAAACTTATTACCTTTCCGATTATATAGGTGTATTTATCGAAATTCGGGTCATCAAACAATTCCTTATAGGCCGGGTCGGTTGAGCCAATCAAGTAAATGTCGTTATAGTTTGTACCTTCTTGACTCCTCATCAAACCAACATGGTCCGGCTGATAATTCTCATCATACCCCTCATCTCCCTCTTTAAGCGCAAACCTGATATTACGGAGATTGACAGTGATCGGATTATTTTCTGTTGAACTTATTATATGCTTCAACCCGATACGCATGGCCGGGTTATGCGTATCCTCCAGATACTTCATATACTCGAAGCCCGGCTGTACGCTGGGGGCTTTTCCTCCCGGGGTCATGTGCAAATCGACAGGTTCCGCACAAAACAGCCCTTCTTGGGTTTCTTGTTGGATAGGGCATATTTTCAATGTACGTCCTTCATCATCCAAAAGGCGGACATCCAAAGTCTTTCGGCGCAAAATCAATTTCCTATTGACGGCATCGTCACGTCCTTTTTGATTCAGCTTGTAATTGATCAAGTCAATATGGTCCTGCGTGAAAGATCTATCGGTTGTGGCGACCGCTTTTGGATCTAATTTAAACCGTTCACCCTCTACCGCGTTCGGATCTTCGATCACAGAAGCCTCAGGATAGTTTGCCCTCAGCCCACTCAATGCCTCTTTCAGAGTGACATCATGAAATAATGTATTGCCTTCATCGCTCGTTTGAGGTAGTTCGAAATCCTTACTCGAATTGAAATACCAATCGTAGTAAACAGGAATTCCATCATACGGTATATAAGTGCCCGGATTTTCAGGATCCTCAATCCTCAACCGCATCGATAGCTCGATGGCTTGCCCGGTACAGTACTCTTGCGTTTTCAGCGGGTCCAGCACTTCTCCATTGATAAGCACTTGGTTTTGGCTTTCCACGGAGAACGAGGTTGAGATGGAACATACCTCTCGAGGGTCCTCAAAACCACTGGCATCCGCTCGTCCTGTAGATTTTTCACGAATCAAGATCATATACCGGCGGTTCTGTTTCAAGGAAGAGTAGAGGTCTCCGATCAGGCTACGTGCGTCACCCTCGCCTGTCTGGTAGAATTGGTTATTATTGTCTTGTAAGACTAAATTTTCCTTATCCTTACCTTCATCATACGCCTTATTCTTCTCGAAGTTCAAATCGAAACTCAACGTTCCTACTTGTAGCGAGTTATCCTTTTTGATGGGCATCCAAGAGGCTTCAATAGCCTCTTGGACATTTTCCTTTTTATTATAGGCATTGACATAATCAATGCTATCCACGAAACAGAAGTCGATAGAGGATGTTTCCGAGGCATCTCCTGTTAATTCAGTTTTACCAATACGTTCGAGCAATGTCGTCCAGTCCAGCGACAAGGTCATCAGGGTGGATGCACCACAAGAGATTTTCTTTTGCTTGACATGGGCTTTCGGTTTCGCCATATAGACCCGTACGTCATCAAGGTACATATCGGCACCTTCCGTGGAAGCCGAGTAGTTATCGATTTGAAGGAAATAGTTCTCATAATCCGTATTTTGGTTGGAGAATGAGAAATAAACGTGGAACCACTCATTGGAAGCGTCTGCCTTAAATCCCGGCAAATTAGCGGAGGCATAATAGGTGACCGGTATCTGTCCCGTCAAGTAACGATAGATCGGTTCATATTTCCCATCCGCCGTTTCTCCCATGATGGTAAACAACATGCCGGCATTGTCCGTGTTGGTACCCGGACGAGCGGCCTTTACCCATGCGGAAACAGTCAGCTGGGCACTCGAGCACAACTTTTGAGGGAAAGGGGCACGCAAGATAGTTCCCGGACGGTCGGACGCATCGACAAAAAGATGGTACGATTGGGGAGCATAGTCATCACCCTCTGTCGGGGGAAGAGGCCTATCAACATCCCATCCACCACCACTACATTCCACGTAGTTTTTGGTAATCGCGTAATTACCCCATTCCGCACAGCTTTTGTTTCCAGCAAAACCATAATCATTAACGATTTCACCGTCATTTACGTCTTGCTTTTTCGTCCCATCATAAAAACCATAGCTGATAGAATTCCATCTCATCGGATATGGATAATAACCGGTTATATGATTTGTACCAGCCGAGTTTTCCACAGACTCATCGTAATCCATTGTCAACTCCGTAAGTACCTCATTGTCCGGGTTCTCATGGATATTTTTTGGGGTACGGTAGCTGAGTTTTGTCCATTCACCCGTATAGTCTTCCAGTCTGTTCCCCTCTATGTTTTCTCCATCCAATAAGTTTACCATGCTCTGTGTAAGCAGACGCCCCCCTATGACGAAATTGAGATGGAATCTGGCGACAGGCGTCTCGCCATTCTTTACAACGATTGTCGCTCGAAGAGGATCCGTTCCATTATGTCCTGACGGGATGACGGTTCGGGTTTTACTGTCAGTGTTTTGATTTCTATAACAGAACGAGATGATTCGCTCGTCACCGGAAAGAGTGACGGCTGATACCTCAGGACTAGCGGTATTCGCATCGCTGAAACGGCGCTCATTAGTCAAATAGATCTCAGCCGTTTTCCCGTCCTCTATAGTCGCGGTCAATTGGCCGCTTCCGCCGCTTTGTGCCAGATAACTTCGTGCGGCTTTAGAGAGTGTGACAAGCTCGTTCGTGTAGCTTCGTACCCGTGTGGCCGGCATATTGATCGTATATTCCTCGTAGGGAGGCTTTTCTTCTTCCACCGACTTGATATAATAAATGATACGGTGTGTCAACGTAGGTTCGCCATAACCACTATTTTTAAATTTATTCGCATTGAGCTTATTACCATCCTTATCTTTGTTGCTTACATCCGGATCGGTTCCATAATCTGTGTATTGAGATACATCGCAAGCTACGGCATACCATTTATTATCGATTTTCGAATCTTCTCCCGCATTGGCAAAGGAAGGGAACCATTCTTTAAATTCGTCATCTGTCGGGAAGTAAAAATCCATACCTTCAAACAAGCTGGTTCCGGTCAAAGGATTGATAACATACCCGTTATCGAAACGCACAGGAGGAATATTGGAGTTTTGTACATTCGGAGTTAACAAATCATACACGGGATTCGCTGTCAACTGTTCCGTCATATAGGTTTTCCCCGTACGATAACTGTACCAACGGACATAGCTATTCATGGAGTTTTGAGACGCATCTCCAGTACCATATTTGTTGGGTAATGTTAATGTGACTTTGCTTCCGGGCTTCATATAGATTGTATCTACCATCGTATGGGTTGCTTGTACTTGACGGCTTTCAAGGCCGTTCCCTATAAGGTCAAACATTTCTTCTCCATCCTGAAAAGTATCCGGTTCTTTTTGCTCTTTGGTCAAGTTCTCTCGCATACCGTGCCATTTGGCAGCTTTGTGCTGGATGCTTGGTAAAGAGAAAATGCTAAGAAGAGAAAGCTCTGTAGTATGAAATGTCAGTTCTATAGTATTGGATGTGATCGGCTTGTTTAGTGGCAAGTAAACAAAATCACTACTATTAAACGGTAACGAGAATCTTTGCTCTCCAGCTTCCGATTTAACAGTAATATCGCTACGGTAGCTGTTATCTGTAAATTGTACTACAAGTATAGACAACGGTTTTTTGTCGGACGCTGTACGGTGGATGGTTATCGTTACCTCTTGGGATCCGTTAAAATAGCAAAAGGTGGATTGTTTAATGATATCATTAAGATTACCAAATGTTGGGGATGGATTGGCTTCAATCGTTGTTCCTTCCGGGAACCACCACCGATACCCATCGACAACCCTCATCTGATCACCGTACACAGCGTTTTGAGCCCAAAGTTCCTCTCCACTGGAGAGAAGGAAGAGGGCAAAAAGCAAGGAGAGGCTCCTCACGGTTTGTATAATAAATAGACTTGTATGTTTCATCGCTTTGATTCGTTATTTAGGTTGATTACTCGTCGGTTTGACAAGATAATTGATAAAACTCTTTCAATACCAAGCTGGCTCCGGCGGAGCGAGGCACGGACTTGGTGATGGCCACGGCATCCAGTCCAACGACCTTAAAAATGAGGTCTTGCGTATATTCGTTTCCTCCGAGGTTTGCCTTTAGGGTATAGGTAGAGGTCTCGTTCTCGTTCGTGGGCTGTGCCGGCACTTGGGCGATGTAGGTGCCGGTTTCGCCAGTCTCGCCGGGATAGAGAAGGAGGTCGCCGGAGCTATACGCCAATTCCAGTTTTAAATCGTCTAACGACACGGGCTCGTCCGCGGCATCCAAGAGCTGTATCGTCAGCTTTACGACCGAACCTTCATGCACCGAGATCTCCGTCCCTTCAAGCGTATTCTCAAACGGGTAACCGCCGATGGGGGCGTAACTCTCTTCTATGGTAATAACCAGCCGGCTATTGTCGAGCAGCAACGGAATCTTCAGATAGTCGTTGCGGCGGACAAAAGAGAATTCCGTCGCGACCGGAGTTTTCTCCGCTCCATCTATCGTGGCGGATACCGTGATATAGTTGTTTTCTCCAAGGTCTGTCTCATGGATGTAATGTTTGTAGTCATCCATCGCCATCCCCGCAGTGATGGTGATGGGCTTATCTGTTGATACGATCGGCAAGGAATAGGGCGTGGATGTCTCGTTCGGGAAAATGGGCCGGACACTCTTTTTATTGGTATCATTTATCCCATCTTCCAGTCCCTCGTAAGGAAGCAGGTATATATCCCGATACTGGAAGTTCCCGAGCGAAAGGGAATTGATCGTGACATCCGCATCCGTGTTGTTCTTGAGCGTAACCTCTACCTTCGCGATCATGCGGTAGAGGACGATCGGGCCGATCTCCTTGGAATTCTCCTTCGTTCCGCCTGTCGGCGGGATCTCATAGGCATGGCTGCTCATCGGGATGGCTCGGTCCTTATCGACCGTCAACTGATCGATGCCGGCGATTTGGGCGATGGCCTCTTTCTTAAACGTTCCTCCTACCGTCAATGCGCCTTGGATATCCGCGTGGTTCGTCAGGTTCTCGCTGTCTAGGTTGGCGAAGGCATATACGGCGGTAGCCTCCTCCGTCACCTTCAAGGTGACCGTACCCCGCAAGACAGGATCGGTCTTGGTGTCCTCGAAATTTGTCGGATTGACTGTTTCCACCGCCACGATCCGGTCGTCGGCACCCGTGAACACGAGCGTCAGCGTGCGGATGCCCTCATCTGTGGTGGCGTTTGGATCGGTCTGTTGCGTGATGGTAAAGTTATACACACGCCCCTCCCTTATCTCCGCTTCCGGTATCGGATCTTGGGAGCAAGAGATAACGGCCAGCGAGAGGACGAGTAGCATTAAACCGTTTATATAAGATCTTACCATTTGTATATATATTAATGTATAGGTATCGTTGTCGTTTTACAAATCGAAATCGTTCAGCCGGATCACCCAATCGTTCACTTGGATGACGAAGCATTTGTAACCGATGATGGGGATATCCGGCTCATCGGGATCTACCGGATCTACCGGATCCACGGGGTCAACCGGATCCACCGGATCTACCGGCGGGCAGTCCGGACATTCCACGGGCGTGAGGAAGAAGATGACGGAGTACTCGTCCTGCCGGTCCAGGTATTCCTGCGCCGAGATATCGTGTCCCTCCATCTTGGTGAGGAGGAGGTAGTTGTTGAGGTTGATGTTGAGCACGTCCTCCTCGAACGCCTTGTGGCGCACGATGAGGCGGTAGTTCTTGCCGGCCATGAGGCGCAGGGTGTTCATCTCGGCTACGGCCACGAGCTGGTCTGTCACGGTGGCGGCGGGATCCGGGTCGGCGGCTATCTCCACGTTCTCGGTATAGTAAGGGAGATAGGTGACGGCGGGATCGGCCAGCAGGCTGTTGTCGTAGTCCATATAGCCGTTGTCGGCCACGATGCGGAAGGTGAAGTCGTTTACGTCCATGTTCTCGCCTTTCACGTTCTGCAAGACGAGGCGCAGCTTGTTGGTGTTTTTGTTCAGCCCGATGGTCTGTTCCTCGTGGCTTGTCCCGCTGATGCGTACGGTGTCGAGGCTGTGCCAAAGGGGGCTTAGCTCATGGGGTTGCGTGCCGTCGTCGGCGCGGCGGGCGCGCACGCGTATGTCTCGCAGGGTGGATTGCCCGGGAGTGAGTTCGGGCCATGCGTACGAGTCCTCTCGCAATCCTGCCCACGACAGCAGTTGGTAGGTACCCGGCTCCAGGTCGAGCCGTATGTCGTTCGTTTTTAGCTCGGCGCCCTCGATGAGGCGTTGGCTGAGGAAGTTGCCGTCTTGGTCGCAGATAAACAACGAGACTTGGTTCACCTCGTGCCGGAAGGCGTCGGCGAACTTCATGTTATAGTCGTACACGTAATGCAGGCGGAACTCGCAAGGCGGCAGGGAGTCGTCGTGTATCCAGTCGCAAGCAGGCACGCCCAGCAACAAGGCCGCGCCGATCAGATGTTTACAGGTATGAAAGAAACTTCTCATGTTTATATGCTCTATTATGTATTGGATGTTTTGTCGAATCGGGGGAGGGCCGCGGCCCTCCCCGCTATAGAAAGATTACCCCTGTGGATGGGGCGGGATGATTAATTGCCGGGTTTGAGTATGATACTTCCATTATCGCGGACTACCCAGTCGTGAACGTACAGCTCCACTTTCAGGTAGTAACCTTCCTCTTCGCCCTCGTCCGGCTTGTCTGTGCTATCGAACGGATCAGCCATACCCAATCCATCTATACCCGTTACGTTCAGGCGGTACACGTTGTTGCGTACGATACAGAACTCCATGATACCCATCGTCTTATCATCCCCGTTGTTCGCGTGGCGGATCCAGTAGGGGTAGTAGCAGGTGTGGGCGGTTCCGAAATATTCGATCGTGAAGGTGTTCGGGTTGGATATTACCTTGTTTGCTTCGGTATCGTTTGCCGGGATATTCTTATTATCTTGCAAGAACGCTACCCAGTTTATACCCGTAGAGGGAAGGGTGGTTGCGTCTTTTATTTTTTCGTACAAGAAAGCGAGATAGCCCAAGTCTTTACTGTTTACGGCTGCTCCTACCGCAGATTTAAAGTTACCAAAATCGATGGTACCTAAATTCCAAGTATCTTTCGTGAAGTTCTTACGCAGCCAAGCAAGAGGATTGGTTCCCGTATCGTCCGTTCCGCTGAAGATCAATTCAGCCTCGGCTGCTTCCAATCCCTGATAAAGTTTGTTGTCTACACGGTAGAAGCCTTTATTCGCCTCTGGGGTACTTTCTGTTACCGTTCCATTTGTTTCACTATAAGCAAACAACTTTTCCGGGTCATATTTCGCCTTGAAGATCACGCCGGTGGTTCGGCCATGTGTCTGTTGATTGTAGGCCATTGTGTTCTCGCCAGCGTAGGTGATGATACGGTATGTATTTTGTCCTTCTTCTGCTGAAGTAAGATCATTGAAAGCGGTATAGGTAATCTTCTGGACTCCATCGGAAGTAAATGGGTTATCGAACTGCTTAGTAACAGTAACTCCCGCCCTACCAGTGGTTGTCGGCTCAATCACGTAGTTCTTTTTAGTTGACGTATATTCCTCATTAATCAATGCTTTTAAAGTCCCGTCTATATTGCTGTCATCGTCTGTCAATTGTTTGAAGATATACACATCATGTTTAGCCACGTTCACCGGAGCTACGCCTTGCAGCGTAACGGTAGCGAGTTTTGTAGAGGGTTCTTCTTTTGAATTTACCTCGAAGCTAAAGTCCGTACCCACATAATCAATACGTGCGGACAAACGCTCTACCCAAACCGTTCCGGTAGCAGGTTTATTTTCCTTGATGTTTTCATTAGTGAAAGAGACAATGCTGTGTTCTTCTGTACTACCAGCAGCAGTAGGCGTGTTCTCCTCCACATGCGTGGACATGATGAATGTACCTTCTGTTCCGCTTAGATCGTTCGCGATAGTCTTGATCTTACAAGCCGCCAATGAAGATCCCGGAACGAATTTGTCCGTCACATTAGCATTTGCGATTGCGAGGATGCGGTAATAAGTATTTGTTTTAAGATATTCGCTGTTGAGGCGTACGGTCGCTTTTTTACCCGTGTGATGATCGTACTTATTATCAGCCTCCTCGTCGATTACGTTGCTTGTATACGAGGAAGCGATCACTATCGTGCCTTCTGTGTTGATGTTAAGAGCCTTTACTTTATTTACGTCTGTAGCCTCCTCGTTTCCATAGAGTACGATCGTCACTCCACTAACCTTGTTCTCTTTCTCCAACGCGCTTAGGAAGCCATCGCCATTCTCTCCGCCGGTGGGGTTGGAGCTAGTGGTTCCCTCCTCTCCGGCCTTCGTATACGCCCCGCTCGTGCTTGGCGTCATAATGTTCACGCTAAGGTAGACACCATTGCCGTCGATGGGTTCGCCTTGGTTGTTCCCGTTTTCCTCCAGGTCATCGGAGCAACCCGTCGCCGCCAGCAGGAATGCGGCGGCCATGCTGAATAGATTTATTTTCTTCATGTTGATGTATATTTAATTATTGATTTACGTATCATTTTGTCGTTATCGACACCTCCGGGAAGTCCCCTTTGACACCTCGAGGAGGTCTCTCCTGACACCTCCGGGAGGGTACCCTCGGAAGGGCCTTAGATCTCGTCCGGCGATTCGGAATCAGGGGTGCCACCCTTTGCCTCATTCGGATCTTTCACCCGCGTGAAGGTGATCTTCTCGCGTGCCTCTTGGATCATCTTGCCGGGGATGAAGGTGATACCGGGCTTCTTCATCATCGTAGCGACCTGAAACTCCTCCTTCGTCTTCGCTCCCTTGCTGCCCACGGAGGGGCGGAAGGTACCGATCTCACCCATACGCACGGCACGTCCTTCCCGGAGGTGGCGCGACATGTGGCGGCTGCAACGGTCGAAGCAGGCTTTCACGTCGGCACTGGTCAAGGCCGTCTCCTCGGCGATGCTCTCGCAAAGCTCCTCGAAGGAGATGATCTCGCCGCCCACGGGCTGCGCGTAGAACAACGTAGCGCCCTCGGGGGCCCCTTTCGACCAGTCTTTTCGTTCGACCAACTTAAATTTGATAGGCATAATTTCTCATTTTTTAGGATTAATAATTCGATATTCAATCGCACATCGCCTTGCGCCGGGCTTGGAGTTGCCGAAGGTTTTCCTTTGCGGCGGCGGCCACGCTCGGGTCGTTGTCGCCGGTCAGGACATTGAGTAGTCCCTCCGCCTCGTCGGTCTTGCCCTCGAGCAAGGCCAGCACGCCTTCGGCCAGCCGCAGGCGCGATCCCGCCTCGGCCCGTCGCATGTAGAGGCGGGCGTTCTCCGTCCGGCCTTGGGCCAGGGCGGTGAGGGCGGCGTTGAGGTTGGAGGTGGGGTCATCCGGATACATCCGTACGGCGATCTCGAACACCTCGTTGTATTCCGGGCTGCCTACCTCGTAGGTCTGCGCCACGCGATACATCTCCTCGAGGCTGAGTTGCGCCGGGTTCTTATAGATCAGCTCCTTCGCCTCCTCGGTGGTGAAGGAGCTGATGGTATAGTTCACTCCGTAATCGGAATGCCGCAAGGCAGGATATATCTCTTGCAGGAGGTGGCGGTAAGGCTCGCCTCCGGCCACGGTTTTCAGGCGTGCGTCGCGGCGGTCGGGGTCGGTGATGGCGGGGTCGCGGATGATGGCCAGCAGGGCCTCCTTGTCGGCGAGGTCGCCCTCGGCCACGGCCCGCTCCAGTCCTTTCCAGTCCTCCGGCTCGTAGTCCACGGTCATGCGCGCGTCACCGAAATCATACAGGCTCCGGATATAGTTCAGCAAGGCCTCGGCGCGGCCTTTGGCCAGCCGCTCGTTGTTGGCGTACGATCCCTCGGGCGAGGCGTATCCCTTGATGGACACCTCGGCGATGGAGGCGTAGGGGTTCTGGCGTACGGAGTCGATGGTAGCCCGTATGGCGGCCAGCTCGCGGGGGTTCTTGCGGTAGTCCGGATAGATTCCCGTACGGTTCACCGGGAAGTCGAGGAACGCCTGCCCCCGCAGGTTCCGGCTCTTGACGGCCTCCACCCTCGGGACCGCATAGGCCAGTACCGGCCGCAATACGACAGGTTCCGGCTTTGCGAGGTTGATAGGGAAAAGCGGCGAGCGGTCGTTACTGAGGGCCTCCCAGCCGCAGCCGCACTGGTCGATCACGAGCGTTACCTCCGACTTCCGCATCCAGTCCGCCATCGGCGTGCGGACAGCGTACTCGAAGGCCTGCTCCCTGCCGTTGAGGCGGCGCAGTTCATACTCGCCATGTTCGGCCGGGTTGCGGCCTGTGCGCTCGTAGAGGATGTGGCGGTCGCGGCCGTTGAGTACAACCGGAGTAAGGGGCCGCAGGCTGTCGCCCGCTGCGATGACCGGCGTGCATACCAGACCGCGGTTCGTCGGTAGCTTGATCTCGCTGAAGTCGAGCGTCATGTGGATCAGCAAGGAGCCGTCCGACTTCTCGACCGTCTGGTCTTTCACCTTGATCTCTTGCGCCCGCATGATCATCGCGGCGAGCAAGGCGATCGTTATCAGTATGTATCTGTTCGTTCTCATGACATGTCGGAATTAGAATTGGTAAATCAGGTTGACAGCCGCTTGCGTGGGGCCGAAATAGTGCTTTTTCTCGGTACGCAACTTGGTGCCGCAGTTGGCGCAAGGGTATTTCTCGGTCTCTAGGTAGAGATAACCCACGCCCAGCGTAGCCTCCAGGTTCCAATGCTTGGAGAGCAGCCACGAGTATCCGTAACTCAGTCCCGCGCCCGTGCCCCATCCTTGGTGCCGCTCGCCCTCGGTGCCCAGCAGTTTGATATCCGATACATTATATAATAGGTAAGGGATGTGTAACCCTATGAAATGTTTATGGCTTGTCTCGCAAAACCAGTAGCGCAATTCCGGATGCAGCCTCCAGTGCTTGAGCGATTTGCCGTAGCTGCCGTCGTCGTTCTTGCCGGAGAAGGGGTTCAAGCCGCTCTCGATGTCAAGGCTCCAGTGCCGTGCCAGGCGGAACTCGACACCTGCGTTGAACGTTCCCAACGCCCCCCAATACGGAAGGTTGGTCTTGATCCCGACCACCGATCCCTTCTGCCCTTCCAGCCTCTCCTGCGCGTAGGGCGACAGGGAGATCGCAGCCAATGCCATCATGCAGATAAACTTTCTGATCATATTCTTTTGTTTTTAGTCGTTATTGTTAATCGTTGGATTTCGCTCGTTGCCTCGCAACCTTGACCGCAGCAACCAGCTCCGGCTCGTGCATGTGCAGGTATTGGCGGAGACTCTCCGGGGGGATTCCCAGCTCGGCGGCTACCCGCATGATCGGCCGGGGATTCGCCCGCAGACTCTCGATCGCCGGGGCATACTTGGCGGCGGTAGACTTGAGGTAACGCTTGCTGCCACTCAAGTCGAGCCTGCACTTGTCGTAATCCGTCGCGGGTTTTCCCCCGCGACGCTCAAGCATCAAGTCGCGGTGCCATTTGCGCAGGTAACTCCGGAACCCCCCGATAGGGACATCCGTGCGGTCGGTGATCTCCCGTATCGTAAAGCTTGTCTCCCGATAAAGGATTAGGGCTTCGGAATATTTCTCCCGGATCTCGTGAGAAGGCTCGGTCAACCGGTTGTTCCCGCTCATCTCGCCCCATTGCCGGCAACCGGCCGCAGACTCTTGCCGTCGGTTCTTCCAATCTACTAGGTCTTTGTGGTAAAAGCGCAGATATTGGCTGAGGCCGGCGAGTGACACGCCGCATTCCTCGGCGATCGTCGGCAGGTTCTTGTCGGTGGAGCGGAGCATCTCCACCGCCCGGGCGTATATCTCCACGCTCTCGGGTTTCGCGCCCCGTGCGAAGTTGTCTTTCAGTCCGAGACGCGTCCTCGCCTTCTCACGCCGCTCGATGATCTCCGGATAATGCAGTTTCAGCTGGTTGCCCAACGCCACACCGTCCAGCCCGAACAGCCGTGCGATCTGCGATACGTTATATTGGATGTAGGAAAGATCGTCGCAGGCATCGATGGCCTGTTTGTATTTTCGGTAGGCTGCGGGAGTCTGGCCACTCTTTTTACGTAATAGGATGCCGTTGGTAGCGTCGGCATTCACCTCCAGCCCGTTCCTCCTCAGCATCAAGGAGCGATGGTGCCGCCTCAGATAAATCCGGAAAGCGGGCAGGCTAAGGCCGCATTGGAGTGCGATCTGCTTGCCGGTCATTTCCGTGCTGGCATACAAACGTACCGCCTCTGCGTATTTCACCGTGATAGCGTCAGGGGTAGCCTGTGGATTCGTGTTTTCCTTTTCTTTCATATATATCTTTGCTAGAAGCGTTTGATACTTATTTATGAAATAAGGATTTTCCTCTTTATTCCCTTTTGATTAATAGCTCTATAGTACCGGAAATTTTTTGTCTGGCTTCCGTCAGTTTGGATATATCCAGCTCGCTCAAGTAATAACGTGTCGTCTTCTCTGAGCTATGCCCTAACGCTTGGCTGATGACAGCTACCGGCACCTCATTCTCTAAAGCCGCCGACGCCCACGAATGGCGTGTGACGTAGGAGGTGAGCCGTATCGGGAAACCTTGTTCGATCCCGATCAACCTCAATTCTTTGTTATGCAAGGCTAGACGGTACTTGTATTGCGCATGGGTGAGTCTCTCCACGTCTGGCAGGATGGGGAACAAGAAACGTCTCTTGCCATCGTCCGGCTCATATTTCCGGATCAGCCGCCACATAGCATCGGATATTTCCATACGTATTTGCGAACCGGTCTTCTTCCGTTTATACACCAGCTCGTTACCACGGATATTCTCCCGGGAAAGGAACGCCATATCCACGAAGGGCATTCCACAAGCTAGGAAACTGAAAAGGCAGAGGTCCGTAGTCAGTTCCCGCCGTGGATACTCTTCCTTTTTCCGGGTCTCGGCCAACCGGTAGATGAACGACACAGGGATGGCTCGCTTGGTTGTGGGTGAGCGCCTCAGTCTCAGCCCCTCGAAAGGGGACTTCTCCGGATGCAATAACCCTTCGTGTAAGGCGGCGTTGTAAATGGCACGGAGGGCGCTGAGGTAGGAATTGATGGAGTTGGTGGCCAACCTTCGCTGTTGCAGATAAGCGGAGAAGTCGGTTACCATAGTCTTGCTGATCGCTTCTATACGTATTTCCTTGTCACCTGTGAATTTTAGGAAATGGCCGATAGCTACTTGATATAGCTCGGCGGTGCCCATCTTGTTCAAGGTCTGCTTCAGCCGTATCCGTTCCTCCGCATATGCCCGCAAAGCGGGCGAAATGCTCTTTTTCTTCGTTCTTTTCTGTTTCATATTCCAATTATTTATTATGCACTAACAAATAATGGAAATTTCACCGACTTTATCACACTCGCCAGCCTTACTTAATGACACCTGTCTGCGGGAATCAGCCTTGTGCCTGTTTCCGATCTAACCGCTCCACCACCTTGCCATAGATGATGAGGGCAAAAGCCGAGACTAAAGCGATCGCTCCGAAATAATACCAGATATAATGGGCATTTGCGCTAGCCGTCAGCCATTCCTCATGAGAGGCGAAGAGGGTAGGTTCCGGACAGTATTTACTCAAAAGGAATCCGGATAATCCAAACCCAAAGATAGAGGATAAGAAGGAATGCAAATGGCTGAATCCAAGATAAAGACCTTCCTCTCCCTTGGGAGCTTGCAAAGAGAAATACTCGAGGAAGCGAGGCGATATGAATGTCTCGGCCAAGCCTTGGAACACGATGCCTACCACCATCATGAAGGCGACAGGGTGCATGCCGAGTATATTCGTATTTCCGTCTAGCATATTCCCGGATGCCATGCAAAGAGCGGATATCGGCATGATGAACATACCGACCGTCATGGAAGTAAGCGCTGTCCGCTTCCGCATCATCTGCGTTACTAGATTGACTGTCAGAACTACGACTAAAGGGTTTACGTTGGCGTACCAAGAAGGAGAGGCCCCCTCACCGGCCAAACGAAGCACATATTTAGGCATCGTGGCATACAGCTGGTGTTGCACCATCCAGAATCCGGTGATAATGATGATTAAGGTAATCAGCCGGCCATTACTGCAAACTTTGATCAAGGCGTTCCAAATCTGCCCGAACGTCTTGCCCTCGCCCGAGTGCTGGGCGCTTTTGTAGAAGAACCAAATGGCAAGCAAGGCAAGGAACGTCATGCTCGCCGAGAAATAGTTCAAGGTAATCAACCCCTCGTTACCCAACGCCTCGCGAAGCGGCTTCACGATGGTCTTTCCGGAGAAAGCCCCGATATTTACCATTGCGTAGAAGATAGAGAAACCCTTCGCCCGGGTTTCCGGCGTAGTCTCTTTAGCGACTGTACCGGAGATAACGCTCTTGATAAAAGCCCCGCCGCATACGATCAAGGCCATGATAGGGATAATGCCGTACTGAAGATTGCTCTCCAGCAATCCCGTAAAGGTAGTCGTCGTGCTGTATTCAACAAGTCCGGCGGATTGAAGCCAAGTAGGGTAAACTGCCAGTCCTAGATAACCACAAGTTAACAAAGTGAAAGCCAGTAGCATCGAGTTGCGGAAACCGATCTTATCGGCCAATGCTCCGGCGAACGTGGGCAGCAAATACAAACAGGCGGAAAAGATACCGGCGATGCTGGCAGCCTGAATGTCGTTAAAGCCTAAGATGCGGCTAAGATAAAGGGTGATAACGATAAATACGCCATAATAAGCGGCTCGCTCGAACAACTCGACGGTGTTCGCTACCCAGAATGCTTTACTGAACTTGATTTTCTCTTGTTTCTTAGTTGTCATGATATTTTTATTAGTAAGATAGATTAGATGGATAAGTAAAAGAGGAGGCGCAGGTGAGAAAATGAAGAGCTGCGCCTCCTCGTCTTTGTTTTATCGTATAGTAATTACGAATTAGGGCTTTACGGTATACGGTTGGTGGATCGCCTTATCGAAAGCTTTCCAATGCTCATCCGTCATGTTGCCCGGCGTAAACAACGCCACGCCAGCCGCTCCGTTTTCCATGGAGCCTCTTACGGCCTCCTCGATCTCGGACGGGATCAGTCCGTGGCCTTCCGGGTCCTTGATATTCGCCTTGTTCTGCCAATCCTCGCAGATGAACAAACCGCTATAAACCGGCTTCTTGCCTTGCACGGAGGCTACTTCCTCTTTCACGATCGGAGCCAGCCAAGAAGCGTCCTCCAGATAGAAATCGTTATAATTCATCGGGAAGAAAGCGTCGATATTCCATTTATTCCATTCTTGACGAACCATCCATTTAGCGTGAGAGTCCGGCCCCGGGAATACGGCGGCGCTCACTTTCTTGCCTTTGCCGTGAACCTCGTCGGCGATGCGGTTTACCAATTTCGTGATCAAGTCGCAACGGAACTGCGCCCATTCTGCGCATTTGGAAGGATCCTCTACGGATTTGATGTCGATACCGGTAGCGGCCTTGAAATCGGCCACGCATTTGTCACAGTAACAATAGTCCGCCGTAGGATATTCCTCGTCCATCACCAAACCGTATTTTTCCCAAAGTCCGCGGGCTAGGATGACATCCACGTAACGGATATAATCCAGATGGATATAATCCACCTCCGGGATATCGGCTACCTTGCCATACAGATTCAGCAAGAACTCCGCCGTACCTTCTTGGTTCGGGCACAGGCATTTGTAATAAGGCACATACGCCTGTACGGAATAGGCCGACTCGCCTTTCCGGTTCACGGCGTAGAGGGTGGAGTCCAATCCATGTTGCAACATGGCGGGAATCCATGCGTGATATTCCATGCCATTGGCATGGGCCGCTTTGGCGGCACGCTGAATTTTCTCCGTGTCATGGCCGGCGTTGTAGCACATCCCGTCTACTCCGTGGGCATGCCATTTACTAAAGTCCGCCTGTAAGGTTTGCTCGGTGGTATTCCCACCTTCGCCTTGCCATGCGTAGACCTTGACTGTTTTCTCGGGAGCCTTGACGCAAGCCGTCAGAGCGACGGCCGCCAAAGCGATAAAGAGCTTCTTCATATCTCGCAAGCGCATAAAGTCGGTATTAAGTTACGATCGCCATAAGCGTTATCTACACGGGCTACGTTAATCCAAAACTTGCTGTCGTGCAACCATTCCAGCGGGAAGGCAGCCTTCGTGCGGGGATACGCGTGTTTCCACTCGTCGGCGGTCACCTCGTATTCTGGATGCGGGGCGTTCTTCAAGACGTTGTCCTCCTTCGAAGCCTTGCCTTCCTCCACCTCCTTGATCTCGTTCCAGATACATTCCATTACCTCTACGAAACGATCCAGCTCGGCCTTGCTCTCGCTCTCGGTCGGCTCTACCATCAAGGTGCCGTGTACCGGGAAAGATAGGGTAGGAGCGTGGTAGCCGAAGTCCATCAAACGCTTGGCGATATCGCCCTCGTCGATGCCCGAACGCTCTTTTACCGTGCGGCATTCCAAGATCAACTCATGACCTACACGGCCTGTCGCTCCGGTATAAACGATGCCGTACGTATCCTTGAACTTAGCGGCCAAGTAATTGGCGTTCAAGATGGCCGTCTTCGTCACTGTCTCAAGACCTTCCGTACCCAGCAAGCGGATGTAAGCGTACGTGATCGGCAGGATACCGGCGCTACCATAAGGAGCTGCGGATACCGTATTCAAGTCGCTGCCCCAAAGCACCGGATGCTGCGGCAAGAACGGAACCAGATGCTCGGCCACGCAGATCGGGCCTACGCCGGGACCACCACCTCCGTGAGGAGAAGAGAAGGTCTTATGCAGGTTCAAGTGACATACATCGGCGCCGATCGTACCCGGATTTGTCAATCCTACCTGCGCGTTCATGTTGGCGCCATCCATATAAAGCTGTCCTCCGCAAGCGTGAACGATGTCGCACATCTCCTTGATGTCCACCTCGAAGATACCATGCGTGGACGGATAGGTAATCATGCTGGCAGCCAGACGCTCCTTGTTCTCCTCGGCTTTCGCGCGGAAATCTTCCAGATCGATATTACCATTCTCGTCGCATTTAACGGTTACGGTCTTATATCCGCATTGGATAGCGCTGGCCGGGTTGGTTCCGTGGGCGGAAGCCGGAAGCAAAACGATATCACGATGGCCTTGGCCGATGCTTTCCTGATAAGCACGGATCACACGAAGACCCGTGTACTCGCCGGCGGCGCCGGAGTTCGGTTGCAACGTACAGCCCTTGAAGCCTGTGATCGTGCATAAGTAAGAAGACAGGTTCTCGATCAGCTCCGTATAGCCCTCCACTTGCTCCTCCGGAGCGTACGGGTGGATATTCATGAATTCCGCACGGCTAAGCGGCAACATCGTAGAAGCCGGGTTCAGCTTCATCGTGCAAGATCCCAGCGAGATCATGGATTGAGCCAAGGAAACATCCTTTCGTCCCAAACGGGTGATGTAACGCATCAACTCGGTCTCCGTATGATATTTCTTGAATACGTCTTGCTGCAAGAAATTGGAGGTACGGGCGAATTTAGCGTCGAAATAAGTCTGGGCGGGGATAGACTCGTCCAGCATATAGTCTTTACCTGCGGCTCCGGCGAAGATGTATAGTAATACGCCTATGTCCGTAGGCAATGTTGTCTCGTCTATGCTGACGCCCACTTGTCCGGCCTCGAAATAACGCAAGTTCACCTTGCACTCCAAGGCGATCTCACGCAGCGCGTTCACCGACACGTGTGAAGGAAGCTGTATCTTCAAGGTATCGAAATAATCCTTGTTTAATTGCGTATATCCCAGTTTCTCCAACTCCTTGGCCAAGAATCCGGCCGTGGAATGAATCCGTCCGGCGATGTTACGCAACCCCTCCGCTCCATGATATACGGCGTAGAAGCCGGCCATGGTAGCCAACAACGCCTGAGCCGTACAGATATTGGACGTAGCCTTCTCACGTTTGATATGTTGCTCGCGGGTCTGCAAGGCCAAGCGATAAGCCGGATGGCCGTAAGCGTCCTTGGAGATACCGATGATACGTCCCGGGATCGTACGTTTATAATCGTCCTTCGTAGCGAAGAAAGCGGCGGAAGGACCCCCGTAGAACATCGGGATACCGAAGCGCTGGCTGCTACCGAATACGACATCCGCTCCCCATTCTCCCGGAGGAGTCAGCAATACCAAGCTCATCAAGTCGGCGGCTACGCCTACCTTGGCTCCGGCGGCGCCCGCACGGGCTACGAATTCCTTATAGTCCTCGATCGAACCATCCGCATTCGGGAACTGTACGATGGCGGCGAACACATCCGGCGTGAACTCGAATTTCTTATAATCGCCCACTACCACCTGGATGCCCTGCGGGACCATGCGGGTGTGGATGACGGCCAGCGTAGAGGCGAACACATTCTCGTCGATGAATACCGTATTCGCTTCCGCTTTCACCTGCGCACGGCTACGTGAACCATGGAACATGGTAACCGCCTCGGCTGCCGCTGTCGCCTCGTCGAGTAGCGAGCAGTTTGTCAAAGGTAATCCTGTCAATTCACTGATAACAGTCTGGAAGTTCAGCAACGCCTCCAAGCGTCCTTGGGATACTTCCGCCTGATACGGAGTATAGGAGGTGTACCAAACTGGGTTCTCGAATACGTTACGTTGGATCGGGGCCGGGCAAACCGTGTCGTACCAACCCATACCGATATAAGAGGTGAATACCTCGTTCTTGGAGGCCAGCTCGGCGATATGCTCGGCGAACTCACGTTCCGTCATGGCCTCCGGGAGGTTCAACGGCTCTTTCAAACGGATGTTGGCCGGAATGGTCTGATCGATCAACTCGTCCAAAGACTTCACGCCAATCGTCTCCAACATAGCGGGAATATCTTCCGCTGAGATGCCCACGTGGCGGTTTACAAACTTATTTGTGTCCATAATTCTAGTATTTTATAAATAAGGATTATTTAATTTCTCATCAATGATTCGTGTCTCGGGGCCATGGCCGGGGTATACCACGGTCTCGTCCGGCAACGACAGTAATTTGTCCTTGATAGCGGCAAGCAGTACATCTTGGTTGCCTCCCCATAGATCAGTACGGCCGATGCTTCCGGCGAACAAGGAGTCTCCTACGATCACGAAACCGTTCTTCTTGTTATAGAAAGCCAAGCCTCCGGGCGAATGGCCGGGAACGCTCAATACCGCCAGCTCGGATTTCCCGAACTTTATGATTTCTCCGTTTACCAGATATTTCCCTACCGGGATGCTTTTCGCCTTCATCGGCAGGCCGAATGCCTTGGCTTGCTCCTCGGGAGAGGGAAGGCCCTCCACGTCCGCTTTATGGGCTTCCGGGCTCAATCCGTAGGTGTCATGGATGAATTCGTTACCGAATATGTGATCCAGATGGAGGTGCGTACAAAGGTAACGTTTCAGCGTCAGCCCGTTTTGGGCGATAAAGTCGCTTACTTCTTTTTGTTCCTCTTTGCGCAGGCAGCCGCAATCGATAAGGACCGCCTCCTTGGTATCATCGTATAGCAAGTAAGTATTCTCGGAGAAATAGTTTACTTCGAAAGATTTTATCGTAATCATAAGGGTACGTACACTACTTTTTTAGTTTCAAAAAACTCTTCTTTAAAATGGTCTTTCAGATCCATGCTTATCGCTTGGTTCCGGAAAGGCAATATCTCGTGCGCCAGCTCTCCACCTTTCAGGCAAATCAATCCGTTGGGCAATGCGTTGATCTGTTCTTTCTTTATATTCTTGCGGACGATCTTTACCAGATCCGCCAGAGGCATCACGGCACGGCTTACCACGAAATCGAAAAGCTGCTTTTCCTCCTCGCCCCGGCAATGGCGGAAGGATACGTTCTCCAGCCCGATCGCCTCGGCCACGGCTTGTCCCACCTTGATTTTTTTCCCGATGCTGTCTACCAGATGGAAATGGGTCTCCGGGAATAAGATCGCCAAGGGGATGCCGGGAAAACCGCCTCCCGTACCCAGATCCATCACCGAGGAACCCGGCTTGAAACGCAGCATATCGGTGATACCCAGCGAGTGAAGCACGTGATGCGGATATAGGTTCTCGATATCCTTCCGTGAGATCACGTTGATCTTGGCGTTCCAATCCGTATATAGGTCATATAGGGCGGCGTATTGCTCTTTTTGCCGGTCGGTGAGATCGGGGAAATAAGATGTGAGAATTGAGAATTGAGAATTGAGAATTGAAAATTTCTCTGTATTTTGTTCCATAGGACATCTGTTTATAGGTTTATCTATCATTAATTTTCAATTCTCAATTTTCAATTAACTGACTTATCGGGCTGTCATCCCGCAGCAAATAGCGGATTTCCTTGTAAGGGAGATGGACGTTCGTGACGCCTACCACGTATGCCGCTATCTCATATTCGTTGAAAGAATAGGTGATACCCGTCTCGTCTACGAGGAAGTTACCGTTCGGGAAGATCTCGTCCACGCTAAAGAAACCGATATTTTCCAGTTCCTTGGCGTCGGATACGTTGTTTTGCTTGGCGATCTGATCTACCAATATTCGCGCCAGATTGTCTTGATAGTTGTCCACGAATATCTCCTCCTCGGTGATCGGCTTACCGGTCTTGAGGTTCACTACATGGTTATTGTAGGAATGTGCGCCATGCGCTCCGCCCGTATAGTTCTCGAAGCTTACCGTATAGCTGATGATATCGTCTTGGTTGAAGGCGATATCATCCGACGACATCTCATAGTAAGAGAACCAAGAGCCCACCGGTGTCTCGTCGGATTTCGCCACCTCAGCCTTGTAATCCTCTTCCAGATCCTTATAAGCGGCCAGATAGTCGTCGGTATATTTCCGTACCGCCTCCTCGGGGGATAATTGCTCATAATTCTCGCCGAAATAAGAGGAGACGAACTGTCTCTGTAGATTCTTAAGAACCTCTTTATCCGAATATTTCCGGGGATAAACGAACTTGATCTCTAGATTGCAATTGGGATTATCCGGATTATCTAACAAATGGTAAGTCTTTTCCACGCTGATAGAATCAAACGTGATACTGTTTTCAGAAGCCTTCTTCGTTCCGGTATCGCAACCCGTGGCTAAGATACCTATCAAAAGAAGCGCCAACATGCTTTCGCGTAAATGCGTTCTCATCGGACTACAGATTTAATTTATTTGTACGCGAATGTACGTTATTAAATTGTATAATCAAATTGCACGATGAAGTTTAATAAGAGGACAATCTTTCCTCGGTGGTTTTCGGGTTGAGTTGTCTATTTGTCCGATACTTTCCGGGTGTTCTCTTGCGTGAGAAGAATAGTTCCCATTTTATATCACCTAGGGGCGTACCCAGCCTTATCCTTCATAAGATGCAAGGCCACCAAACTCTGTCGTTATATTAATGTCATAATACAAATACACTTTTGCGCCTGCATCAGGTTTTCTTGAGCTTGTACTTTCTTGGTCATAATAAACCTCTATTTCGGCTTGAGGATCTTCTGGTTTTTCCCCTTCATCGATAATGTCATTTTCACTACAACCAATAAAAATGACCATGAAAAATATGAATAAAGAAGTTCTCATGTTTCTGAATCAGTTTTAATTAGTTAACAACTAAAATAGGATTGCCCTAAATGTACAATTAGTTTTTATCATACCATTATAGTTTGAAGGAAATTATGGGTAATGATGATAAAATTTAACTATAGCCTATTGGCACAAGTCTACCATCAATAGGATGTGAACGCATTAAAAAGGTTAAACAATAGTGAGCTACCTATATTCTCACGAACGAGATAGCTCTTTTCTTTATTTAACTAAATAACCAAACTTTTCCTCCGAAAAGCCATGTTGTTAAATTCGATTAATTATAGGCCAAATGTATAATTATTGGAAAAATAGAGTTTTTATGGGCAGACACAAAAAAAAGCGTGAAGCTGCCGTTATATTGTTATGTGTCTTTTAGGTATCCCCATACCCTTTCAGCCATAACAAACGACAGCTCACGCCTATATTATATTTGAGATAATACAACAGCGTGAGCATGAAGTTTGTTATTCTGGCTGAGTTAAATGGGGAATTTTAAAAGACACAGAATAACACTCGATGCTCTAATACATAATATGTCGCCATGCTTTTCAGCTAACGCTATAGCCACATGACGATGCAAATATAACTATATATTTTGTAAATCAATGTTTTTATTGGCGAATTATTAACAGATATGCAAGTGCATACTACTCGTTCTTATGCTTTCTCTTTAGCTATCAGCCCATCGAAATACCTCCGCAGCAACCATGCCATGGCCTGCTGTCGCACCATCGTCAGCCGATAGTCCTCGCTGATGGGCAGGTGACCCGGTGGTCTCCAATGGGCGAAGAGGCTCATGGCGTGGCGTTTCTCCTCGGGGGGGGTCGTTGATCAATCTCCGCTCTTGCAGGGATTGGTAGACATGGGCGGGGTAGAGACGTTCCAGTGGGTAACCGGCCTTGTATTGCTGGAATACCTTGCGGAGGAAGGCAAGCTCACGCTCTTTCTTGTAGGCCGTGATATAATAGCCATTGGCATAGATGTCACAAAGCAGGGCAATATATAATGAAAAGCGTCAGATCCGTATTTGCGCTTTATTTGACGGATTTTACGGTTGCTTAGTAAATCCGTGTCGAGCGGGAAATAATCCGGCTCCTTTTTAATAGGTCGTGCCATTACTCCTTCTTTTCCGGGTATCCTTGAATCAGAAGAATTTTACAATAAGCAGAAAATGAGGTTTTGTTTGCAAGGGGTTGAAAATCAGAGTCGTAAAAAACATCGTAATGTTTGCGTTAAAACACGTACATGTTTTTCCGAAAAGTCGTACATGTTTTTGGATATTCACGTACGTGTTTTTCCGGAAATGATATTGATGTAAAATAGGAACATTAAAAAATACAATAACCTTACCTAGTGAGATTCTGTCACAAGAGATATTCCGGGCATTTTATGGTTAGATCGATTTGGCTGCGGTTCTCCTATTGGTATCCGAGGACGATGTGGATTTTGGATATTTTCTATTATCTTTGTCACTTGAAAGTGTATTATCAATTCAAAATGTAAATAATATCATGAGAAAATTATTGTTAGCCTTTTGTGCGTTCGCAACGATTTGTAGCGCCGGGGCGCAGTGGAAGCCCGCCGGAGACAAGATCAAGACGGACTGGGCTGAGAAAGTAGATCCCCGGAATGTATTGCCAGAATATCCACGCCCCGGGATGGAACGTGCGGATTGGCAGAATTTGAACGGCGAGTGGGAATACGCTATCCTTCCAAAAGGACAGGCAGAGCCGACGAGTTTCGATGGGAATATCTTGGTGCCGTTCGCCGTGGAATCCTCCTTGTCCGGCGTGCAAAAAGAAGTGGGGGAGAAGAATGAGTTGTGGTATAAACGAACCTTTACGGTGCCCTCCTCATGGAAAGGAAAAGATATCTTGTTGAACTTCGGCGCCGTGGATTGGAAAGCGGACGTGTTCGTGAATGATATCCTGATCGGTTCCCACACGGGAGGCTTTACCCCGTTTTCCTTGAATATCACTCCCTATCTGAATGGCAAAAGTACGCATAAGCTGGTGGTGCGTGTATGGGACCCGAGCGATAAAGGCTACCAACCCCGTGGAAAGCAAGTGGCCAACCCGGAGGGAATCTGGTATACGCCGGTCACCGGAATCTGGCAGACCGTATGGCTGGAGCCGGTCGCTTCCTCGCATATCACCTCTATCAAGGCGATCCCGAATATCGATAATGGCGTGATGAGCGTGACGGTCGGGGCTTGTTCCGACTCCCCGGTGTCGGACATCGTGGAGGTCAGCTTGCTCGATAAGGGGCAGGTGGTTGCTACCGCCAAGGGCGTACAAGGGACAGAATTACGCTTGGCCGTGCAAAATCCTACGTTGTGGGAACCTTCCAATCCTTATTTATATGATATGAAGGTGAGCTTGTCGAAGAATGGCAAGAAGGTGGACGAGGTGAAATCGTACACCGCCTTCCGTAAGATATCCGCCGAGCGTGACGCCAACGGCATCATGCGTATGCGCTTGAACAACAAGAACCTGTTCCAATACGGCCCGCTGGATCAAGGCTGGTGGCCCGACGGGCTTTACACGGCTCCCACGGACGAGGCGTTGCTGTATGATATCGTGAAGACGAAAGCGTGGGGCTTCAACATGATCCGCAAGCACGTGAAGGTAGAGCCGGCCCGCTGGTACTATCATTGCGATAAGGAAGGTATGCTGGTTTGGCAGGATATGCCTAGCGGCGACATGGGTAACCAATGGGCGCCTCATACGTATAACGGTGGAACCGACAAGGAGCGTACCGAGGAGTCTATCCGTAATTATTACAAGGAGTGGAAGGAGATCATGGACCTGTGCGTTTCGAATCCTTGCGTGGTAGTATGGGTTCCCTTCAACGAGGCTTGGGGCCAGTTCGATACCGAGAAGGCTGCCGAGTGGACAAAAACATACGATCCTTCCCGTCTGGTGAATCCGGCCAGTGGCGGTAATTTCCGTGCGTGCGGCGATATCTTGGATTTGCATAATTACCCGGGTCCGGCGATGTACCTGTTCGATCCGGTGCGTGTGAATGTATTGGGCGAGTATGGTGGTATCGGCTTGGCTGTGGAGAACCATTTGTGGTGGAACAAACGCAACTGGGGCTATGTACAGTTTAAGAATAGCGATGAGGTGACCGCCGAGTACGTGAAGTACGCCAAGGAGTTGAAGGCGATGGTCCCGAAGGGTTTCTCCGCCGCTGTCTACACGCAAACCACGGACGTGGAGGGCGAGGTGAACGGCCTTATGACCTACGACCGTAAAGTGATCAAGATCAACGAGGCCGAGGTGCGCAAGGCGAACCAAGAGGTGATCAAGGCCTTGTCTGAGTAGAAGGCTTAGAAAAAATAGTTATTTGACTCGATGATAGATCCGGTCCGGGCAAAGAGAGATTCTTTCCCGGATCGGATTGTTTTAGCGAAATGAATATGATTCGGAATGTGAGTTTGCGAGACGCCAAGGCGATCGTGGATATATACAATGAATATGTCGTGAATAGCGTGGCTACGTTTGAGACGGAACCTTTGCGGGTGGAGGAGATGGAGGGTCGCATAGCCGGGATCTCGGCGAGCTATCCTTATCTGGTGTACGTGGATCAGGATGAGGTCGTGGGATATTGCTATGCCCATACGTGGAAAGAAAAGGCAGCTTATAAATATACGCTTGAGACCACCGTTTATTTATCCCCGAGATACAAGGGCAAGGGGATCGGCCGACAGCTTATGGAAAGGCTGATCGAGGAATGTCGGGCAGGCGGCTACCACGCCCTGATCGCCTGCATCACTGAGGGGAATGAGGCTAGCTACTCGCTGCATGAGAAGTTGGGGTTCAGAAAAGTATCCCACTTCGAGAAAGTAGGGCTGAAATTCGGGCGGTGGCTGGACGTGGTAGATTATGAATTGATAATTAAGCCTAACGAGAGGTAACTTTCGAATCTCAATTTTCAATTCTCAATTAATATACCTATCTTCGCGATAAACAAAATGTAAAGAATGAAATACAATACAGAAGGAAAAAGATTGACTTTGCCCGAATACGGACGCAATATCCAAAATATGGTGGACTATTGCGTGACTATCCAAGACCGGGAAGAGCGCAAGCGTTGCGCCAACACGATTATCAACATCATGGGAAACATGTTCCCGCATTTGCGTGACGTAAACGACTTTAAGCATATCCTCTGGGATCATCTGGCGATCATGGCCGATTTTAAGCTCGATATAGACTATCCGTACGAGATCATCAAGAAGGAGAACCTGTATAGCCGTCCGCCTCGTATCCCGTACAACAATAACCGTATACGCTACCGCCATTACGGAAAGACCTTGGAGCTGATGATCCGCAAGGCCACGGAGCTGCAACCCGGTATGGAGAAAGACCAGCTCGTGCGGCTGCTGGCAAACCAGATGAAGAAATCGTTCCTTACTTGGAACAAGGAAAGCGTGGACGACCGTAAGATCTTCAAGGATCTGGACGAGCTGTCTAGCGGCAAGATCGTATTGAGCGAGGAGGAACACAAATTGGCCGAGAGCCGTGATATCTTGGCCCGTAATAACAGTGGCGGCAACAAAAGGAACTTTACGCGTAAAGGCAGATGAGCTCGTTCGTTATAGAAGGTGGTTATCGCTTGTCCGGCGAGATCGTTCCGCAAGGCGCCAAGAATGAGGCGTTGGAGGTGATCTGCGCGACATTGCTAACACCGGAGAAGGTGACCATACACAATGTGCCTGATATCTTGGACGTGAATAACTTAATCCAGCTCCTTAGGGATATGAGGGTCAAGGTGGAGCATCCGTCCGCCGATACCTATACCTTTCAGGCGGACGACGTGGACATGGAGTATTTGAGTACCGAGGAGTTCCTGCGCAAGAGTGGTAGCCTGCGGGGTTCCGTGATGATCGTAGGCCCGTTGGTAGCCCGCTTCGGCAGGGCGCTGATCCCGAAACCGGGTGGCGACAAGATCGGGCGACGCCGGCTGGATACGCACTTCGTGGGAATCCAGAAGCTGGGCGCTTGCTTTAGCTACGACGCCGGGCGGCAAGTATACGAGATAGAGGCACGCCAGTTGAAAGGCGCTTATATGCTGCTCGACGAGGCTTCCGTGACCGGAACGGCGAATATCTTGATGGCTGCCGTGCTGGCCGAGGGGGTGACGACGATCTATAACGCCGCCTGCGAGCCTTACCTGCAACAACTTTCCACGATGCTGAACCGCATGGGAGCGAGAATCTCAGGTGTCGGTTCTAACCTATTGACGATAGAAGGTGTACGGTCGCTTTCCGGCACGGAGCATACCATCCTCCCCGATATGATCGAGGTGGGTAGCTTTATCGGTATGGCAGCTATGACCGGATCGGAGATCACCATCAAGAATACAGGATATGATAAGCTGGGGATTATCCCGGACGCTTTTCGCCGCTTGGGTATTACCGTGGAGCAGCGAGGCGATGATATTTATATCCCCCGGCATGATTCCTACGAGATCGATACGTTTATCGATGGTTCTATCATGACCATCGCCGACGCTCCTTGGCCGGGGCTTACGCCGGACTTGCTGAGCGTATTTCTCGTCGTGGCTACGCAATCTGTGGGGAGCGTGCTGATCCACCAGAAAATGTTTGAGAGCCGTTTGTTCTTTGTGGACAAGCTAATCGATATGGGAGCCCAGATCATCCTTTGCGACCCGCACCGGGCTACGGTGATCGGGCTGGGCAACCGCTTCAAGTTACGGGGCTCTACGATGGTATCCCCGGATATTCGCGCGGGTATCGCCTTGCTGATCGCCGCTATGAGCGCCGAGGGTACCAGCACGATCCATAATATAGACCAGATCGACCGGGGATATCAAGGGATCGATAAGCGATTGAACCAGATCGGGGCACGTATCACGAGGATTTAAAGATTTTAGGCGATGATTAGAGAAGAAGAGGTTTTCAAGATCGGGCAGTTTGCCAAGCCCCATGGCATCAAGGGGGAGTTGTCGTTGGTGACGAACAGCGATGTGCTGGAAGATGCCGAGGACCCGTACATTGTTTGCGAGATGGATGGTATCTTGGTACCGTTCTTCGTGGAGGATTTCCGCTATAAGACCGATACGGTGGTCTTGGTGAAACTGGAGGACGTGAATTCCGAGGAGGATGCCCGCATGTTTGTGGGCAAGGAGGTGTTCTATCCTTTGGACGCCGTGGACGAGGAGGATCTCGTGGGGGATATGACATGGGACAGTTTTATCGGTTATACCGTGACGGACGTACAGAAAGGTTATTTAGGAGAGATAACAGACGTGGATGAGACGACAATCAACGTCCTTCTGCGTGTCGATCATAAAGGCGAGGAGCTGTTGATCCCCGCCGTGGAGGAGTTGATCACCGAGGCCGACCATGAGGCCCGTAGTCTCACGGTGTCTTTGCCGGAGGGACTTATAGAATTGATAATTGATAATTGAAGATTAGGGGTTGAAAAAGAAGAATACGAAATCGTTTTGGCACCGGATCCGGTTTAAATATAAACTTTCCTTCATCAATGAGGGGACGTTGGAGGAGGTGTGGTCTTTCCGGCTTTCGCAGTTATCGGCGTTTGTCACTTTGGCGGTGTTCGCCTTTTTCTTGATCGCCGTTACCGCCTTTATCATCATCAAGACACCGATTCGCAACTACTTGCCGGGCTATCTCGACGTGGAGGTTCGCAAGGAGATTATGCAGAATGCCTTGCGGGCGGATTCGTTGGAGCGTATGATGGAGATCCAGTCCCTTTATCTGAATAATGTGGCCGGAATCCTTTCCGGTACGATGCCCTTGGACTCGATCCGTCAGATAGATTCTTTGGCTAGCAACGATATTAACTATGAGATTCCTCGTAGCAAGGAAGAGACTCGCTTCGTGAAAGATTACGAGGAAGAGGAGAAATATAATTTATCGGTATTGACCGACCCGGGCAAGGTACCGACCGAGGGGGTCTTTTTCTATAAGCCCGTGAATGGCGTGGTCACCTCTCATTATGAGACGGATGTCCATCATTATGGCGTGGATCTGGCCGCGGCCCCGAAGGAGAGTGTCTTGGCTACGTTGGATGGTACGGTGATCTATACCGGTTTCGATCCGAACCACGGAAACGTAATTCAAATACAACATAAGAACGGATTCATCTCGGTTTATAAGCACAACGAATTGTTGCTGAAAGAGGTGGGAGACCATGTGGTAGCCGGTGAGGCGATCGCTCTGGTCGGGAATACGGGAGAGTTGTCTACCGGGCCGCACCTGCATTTCGAGTTGTGGTATAAGGGCAATCCGGTGAATCCGGAAGAATATATAGCTTTTTGATAATTCATGAAAAAAAGACAGTTAGCGATATTAGGCTCGACCGGTTCCATCGGGACCCAAGCCTTGGAGGTAGTGAGCGAGCATTCCGATCTTTTCGAGGTGTATGCCTTGACCGCGAATAACCAAGTGGACTTATTGATCAATCAGGCCCGGAAATATATGCCGGAGGTGGTGGTGATCGCCAACGAGCGGAAATATCCCGAGCTGAAAGAGGCCTTGGAAGACCTGCCGATCAAGGTATGGGCGGGTGCCGACGCTATCGCCCAGATGGTGCAGTCGGAGCCGATCGATATGGTGCTGACGGCGATGGTGGGTTATTCCGGCTTGCGACCGACGATCTCGGCGATCAAGGCGGGAAAGGCGATCGCCTTGGCGAATAAGGAAACTTTGGTCGTGGCCGGCGAGCTGATCATGAAGCTGGCCGCCGAGCATAAGGTGCCTATCTTGCCGGTGGACTCGGAACATTCGGCCATTTTTCAATGTTTAACAGGTGCGTACGATAATCCGATCGAGAAGATCTTGCTGACGGCCTCGGGAGGTCCGTTCCGTACCAAATCATTGGAGGAGCTGGCTACCGTGACGAAGGCGCAGGCCTTGAGGCATCCGAACTGGACGATGGGGGCGAAGATCACGATAGACTCGGCCTCGATGATGAACAAGGGCTTCGAGATGATCGAGGCGAAATGGTTGTTCGATGTCACGCCGGATCAGGTACAGGTGGTGGTGCACCCGCAGTCGGTGATCCACTCGATGGTGCAGTTTGAGGATGGCGCCGTGATCGCCCAGCTGGGAATTCCCGACATGAAATTGCCGATCGCCTACGCTTTCTCGTTCCCGACACGTATGAGGAGCATGGCGCCCCGTCTGGATTTCAACCAATATTCGACCTTGACGTTCGAGGAGCCGGATATGGAACGTTTCCGCAACTTGGCTTTCGCTTTCGAGGCGGCCCGCCAAGGAGGGAATATGCCCTGTATCTTGAATGCCGCCAATGAGGTGGTGGTGGCCGCTTTCCTGCAAGATCGTATCGGCTTCTTGCAAATGAGCGACGTGATTGAGCAGACCATGCGGAAAGCCTCGTTTATCGTCAATCCCTCGTATGAGGATTACGTGGCTACCGACACCGAGGCTAGGCGGTTGGCGGCCGAGTTATTTTGAAATAATTTAAAACAGAACAAACAATAGTAGATGGAAACTTTTTTGATTAAGGCGTTACAGCTTATCTTGAGCTTATCGATACTGGTGATTGTCCACGAGTTCGGGCATTTTATCTTCGCCCGGATTTTCAAGGTGCGGGTAGAGAAGTTCTACCTCTTCTTCGATCCGTGGTTCTCGCTATTCAAGTACAAGCCGAAAAACAGTGACACGGAATACGGTGTAGGCTGGCTTCCGTTGGGAGGATATTGTAAGATCTCCGGTATGATCGACGAGAGTATGGACAAGGAGGCGATGGCCCAGCCGCCCAAGCCTTACGAGTTCCGCTCCAAGCCGGCCGGACAGCGTTTGATGATTATGGTAGCGGGCGTGGTGTTCAACTTCTTGCTGGCTTTGTTTATTTATTCCATGATCTTGTTTACGTGGGGCGATACGTACTTGCCTTTGAAGAACATGAAGATGGGTATGAATTATAGCGAGACGTTCCAGAACGTCGGTTTTCAGGACGGTGATATCTTGCTGAGAGCGGACAATGAGGAGTTGGAGCGTTTCGGTAGCGACAGTTTCCGCAAGGTGGTGGAGGCGAAGACCGTGACGGTGCTCCGTGACGGGCGGGAGACCGTGATCTCCATACCGGAGGATATGATGCAACGTTGCATGCGTGACGGAAAAGGCTTCGCCGATCCTTTGCGTATCCCGATGGTTGTTCGTGAGCTTCCCGACAAGAATGCCCCGGCGGCTCTTGCCGGCATGCTGCCGAAGGATAGCGTGGTGGCTATTAACGGTGTGGCTACCCCGACGTTTTATGATGCCTCCGGGTTATTGTCAGAGAATAAGGGCGAAGAGGTGACAGTAGATTTCTACCGGAACGGCCAGTTGGAGTCGTTGACCATGAGGACGGACTCGGCCGGGAAAATTGGCGTAGCGGTGATGTTGCCTACGGATCTCTATCAGACCGTGACCCGCAAATACGGCTTTTTCGAGTCGTTCCCCGCCGGTATTAAATTAGGTATTAATACCTTGAAGGGATATGTGAACGACATGAAATATGTGTTTACGAAGGAAGGTGCCTCCAGTTTGGGCGGTTTCGGTACGATCGGCGGATTGTTCCCGTCTGTGTGGGATTGGCGGATTTTCTGGGAACGTACGGCTTTTCTATCTATCATCTTGGCGTTCATGAATATCTTGCCGATTCCGGCCTTGGATGGCGGACACGTGATGTTCTTGATCTATGAGGTAGTGGCCCGTCGCAAACCGAGCGATAAATTCCTAGAGTATGCCCAAATGGCAGGTATGTTTATCCTGTTCGCTTTATTGATCTATGCGAATGGAAATGACATCTTCCGCTTCTTCTTCAAGTAGCGTATGTCTCTACAACTAGATACAAAAAACCTCCCAGATCACTTTTCTATGTGATCCGGGAGGTTTTTTTGTATGAATAAAGTCCTCTTTCTTATTTCAGGATGTCGTTGATAGAAGCGAGGATCTTCTTGGAGTTCTCGTCTTTCGGGTCGAGTTCGACAGCCTTTGTCAAATATTCTTTCGCTTGCTTGAAGTCTTTGTCGGCTTTCGCTTTCTCGGCGTTGTATTTATCCGGCTCGGAAGTAGCGATCGGGGTAGCGGCCTGTAATATCTTCGCTCCGTTGCCATACAGCATGGCGCCAAGGCTGTAGTAAGCGTTGCTCTGGTAATCCTTGTTCGATACGGCTAGGACCTCTTTGTACATTTTCTCGGCACCGGCCAGATCTCCCTTCTTTTGGGCGGCTTGTCCTTGTTTGATGCAGTAACCGTAAAGCAACTTTTCCAGATTGGTCTTATTCTTGTTTCCATCGGGAATCACTTTTAATCCCTCTTTTACCGTAGTCAGGAATTCTTCAGTCTTGTTTAAGTTACGGTAAGCCATAGCCTCGCCTACATAAGAGTCGTCTACGTTGTAGTTCATCTTAACGGCCATGTCGAAGTATTTGGCGGCCTCGGCGTAGTTCTTCGCTTGATTAGCGGCGTATCCGCAATTGAAGATACGGGCGGTGTCTTGGTAATTGTTTTGTTTCAAGTATTCGCCGTATTTTGTTACGACGGTAGCGTAATCTTTTGCTTTCAAAGCAGCGTCACCTTCATCTCTTAATTTGTCAGCGTCTTGTGCGAATAGGTTTCCGACACATAGGCATAAAGCCACTAATAAAACAATTTTCTTCATGGTAATTATTAAATTTGATTGATTTTGTGCTCTAAGTTAAGGCGTGCGGGAAAAGAAGCCAAGATATTTTACGTTTTTTAGAAAACAATAAAAATAGAAAACATAAAAAAGGGATTGCTTACGGCAATCCCTACTGATGAAAGATTCTTTGAAACTTATGCTTTGAGTGAAGGAAAAGCCTCTGCTACGGCGGGGTAGACAATCTTTCCTTCCACGATGTTTAATCCCAGTTCTAGGCCCGGATCTTCTTCGCAGGCTTTTTCCCAACCTCTGTCGGCAAGCTTGATCACGTACGGCAGGGTAGCGTTGGTCAAGGCTAATGTGGAAGTCTGCGGGACCGCTCCCGGAATGTTGGCTACGCAGTAATGGAGGATATCGTCTATCTCATAAACCGGATTGGCGTGCGTAGTCGGGTGGGAGGTCTCGAAGCAACCGCCTTGATCGATGGCTACGTCTACCAATACGCTGCCCGGTTTTAATAACTTCAACATATCCCGGGTGATCAAGTGCGGGGCCTTGGCTCCGGGGATTAATACGGCGCCGATCACTAAATCGGTTGTGGGTAATTCCTGTTCGATCGTATGCGTGGAAGAGAACAACGTCTTCACGTTTTTCGGCATCGTCTCGGACAGATAGCGTAAGCGGGGAAGCGAGATGTCGGCGATCGTGACATCGGCGCCTAGCCCGGCGGCCATCAAGGCGGCGTTGTGGCCTACCACGCCACCGCCTAAAACCAATACCTTACCCGGTTTCACGCCCGGCACGCCACCTAGCAATACGCCTTTGCCACCTTGCGGTTTCTCAAGGAAACGAGCGCCTTCCTGTACGGACATGCGTCCGGCCACCTCACTCATAGGAATCAAAAGGGGTAACGTATGATCTGGGTTCTCCACGGTCTCGTAAGCCAGACAGATGGAGCCGCTCTTTATCATGGCAAGGGTGAGAGCCTCGTCGGATGCGAAATGGAAGTAGGTGAAGACAAGCTGTCCTTTGCGTACCAAGGGATATTCGCTGGCGATCGGTTCTTTTACTTTTACGATCATCTCGGCAATTCCATATACATCCTCAATGGACGGGAGTATCCGGGCCCCTGCCGCCACATAGGCATCATCGGCGAAACCACTGTTTATACCAGCCGTGTGTTGTACATACACGGTATGACCTCTTTTCACCAACTCTTTGGCTCCGGCGGGAGTAAGAGCTACCCTGTTCTCGTTGTTCTTGATTTCTTTTGGAATTCCAATAATCATAATGGTAGCATTTAATGGGTTTATATGCCTGCAATATACAAAAAAGAGGAACAGATTGGTATTCTGTCCCTCTTTTTTTATCTTATTTCTTGTTCCTTATAAACCTTGTCCGTGGCAGTTCTTGTATTTCTTGCCACTTCCGCAAGGACATGGATCATTGCGTCCTACTCGTTTTTCGGCACGGACCGGAGCTTGCTTCGGCTGAGGTGCCTCGGCTTGGGTATTGTTTCCGCTCAAGTCTGTTTTCTCCGTGCGGTAACGGCTCATATCCTCGTGCTTCTCCGGGGCGGCCTCTTGTACGGCGATACGTTGACGGGCTCTTTCCTCGGCGATCGCTTGGGCTGCTTGCTGGGCTACGGCCGCTTGACGGGCTTGCATGGCTTGGCGTTGCTCCTCGGTCGGCTCCTCACGTACCGGGATCTGTCCACGCATCAAGATGGCGGCTGTCTTACGGTTCATGTTGTCTACCATTGTCTTGAACAGGTTGTAAGATTCAAGTTTGTAGATCAACAATGGATCCTTGTTCTCGTAGCTAGCGTTTTGTACGGAGTGGCGCAGCTCGTCCATCTCACGTAGATGCTCTTTCCATCCCTCGTCGATCATATGCAATACGATTGATTTCTGGAAGGATTTAACGATTGCCTTACATTCCGTGTCGTAAGCCTCTTTCAGGTTACAAGATACATTATACATGCGCTTGCCGTCCGTGATAGGGATCATGATGTTCTCGTACATCGCTCCTTGATTCTCGTACACTTGCTTGATGACCGGGTGAGCGACTTGCGTCATGCGTTCCATGCGACGTTTGTAAGTCTTCAATGCCTCCTCGAACAATTTCTCTACGAGTTGCTCCGGTTTCATACTCTTGAATTCGTCTTCCGTGAACGGACTTTCCATGGCGAATGTCTTGAACAATTCTAACTTGAAGCCCTCGAAGTCCTCGGCGTGTTGATCGGCGATAGCCGTAGAAGTATCGTAAATCGTGTTCAATACGTCCAGACCGATACGCTCTCCCATCAAGGCGTGGCGACGGCGGGTGTAGATTACGTTACGTTGTGAGTTCATCACGTCGTCGTATTCCAACAGACGTTTACGGATACCGAAGTTGTTTTCCTCTACCTTCTTCTGGGCACGTTCTACGGACTTGCTCAACATATTGTGCTCCAGAACCTCGCCTTCCTTGAAACCAAGCTTATCCATCAAGCCGGCGATCTTCTCGGAAGCGAATAAACGCATCAAGTCGTCTTCCAGTGATACGAAGAATACGGATGAACCCGGGTCTCCCTGACGTCCGGCACGACCACGTAACTGACGGTCTACACGACGGCTCTCATGGCGTTCCGTACCGATGATCGCCAAACCGCCTGCGTCTTTCACGTCCTTGGACAGTTTGATATCGGTACCACGACCGGCCATGTTGGTAGCGATCGTAACCGTACTCTTTTGACCCGCCAAGGCCACGATCTCGGCCTCTTTCTGGTGCAACTTAGCGTTCAATACATTGTGCTGGATCTTACGCATCGTAAGCATACGGCTCAATAACTCGGAGATCTCTACGGATGTCGTACCCACCAATACCGGGCGGCCTGCCTCCGTCAGCTGAACGATTTCCTCGATAACAGCGTTATATTTCTCACGTTTTGTCTTGTAGATACGATCGTTCATATCGTTACGGGCGATCGGTCGGTTGGTCGGGATCACTACTACGTCCAATTTGTAGATATCCCAGAACTCGCCTGCTTCCGTCTCCGCCGTACCGGTCATACCGGATAATTTATGGTACATACGGAAGTAGTTCTGCAAGGTGATCGTGGCGAATGTTTGTGTAGCGGCCTCTACCTTTACACGTTCCTTAGCCTCGATCGCTTGGTGCAGGCCATCGGAATAACGACGTCCGTCCATGATACGACCCGTCTGCTCGTCAACGATCATAACCTTGTTGTCCATAACCACGTACTCATCATCCTTCTCGAATAAGGTGTAAGCTTTCAACAACTGGTTGATGGTATGTACACGCTCGCTCTTAACGGAATAGTTCGCCAAGATCTCGTCCTTTTGAGCTTGTTTCTCTTCCTCGGTTCCTGTCATGTTCTCCAATTGAGATAATTGGGACGTGATATCGGGAAGTACGAAGAAGGTCGGGTCGTCCGTCTTACCGGTCAATAGGTCGATACCTTTATCCGTCAATTCGATACTGTTGTTCTTCTCGTCGATCACGAAATACAACTCATCGGTCGCCTCGTGCATATGGCGCATATTCTCGGACATGAAATATTCTTCCGTCTTCAACATTTGAGCTTTTACGCCTTGCTCGCTTAAGAACTTGATCAACGCCTTGTTGCGGGGATATCCCTTGAAGGAGCGGTACAGAAGGATAGAGCCTTCCTCAACGACCTTCTGGTCGTCGCTAGCCATTTTCTTCTTGGCCTCGATCAATAATTTGGAGCAAAGGTCTTTCTGCGCGTTCACGACAACCTCCACGTTCGGGCGGAATTGCTCGAATAATTGTTCCTCGCCACGAGGGATCGGTCCGGAGATGATCAGCGGCGTACGAGCGTCATCGATCAATACGGAGTCCACCTCATCGACGATGGAGTAGTTATGCTTGCGTTGTACCAAGTCTTTCGGGCTGATCGCCATATTGTCACGCAAGTAGTCGAAACCGAACTCGTTGTTCGTACCGAACGTAATATCCGCCTCGTAAGCCTTACGGCGAGCCTCGGAGTTCGGCTGGTGCTTATCGATACAGTCTACGGAAAGTCCGTGGAACATATAAAGCGGTCCCATCCACTCGGAGTCACGTTTTGACAAGTAATCATTCACGGTTACCACGTGTACACCGTTACGTGTCAAGGCGTTCAAAAATACCGGAAGGGTAGCCACCAAGGTCTTACCTTCACCGGTCGCCATCTCGGCGATCTTACCTTTATGAAGAACGACGCCACCAAATAGCTGAACGTCGTAATGGATCATATCCCATGTGATCTCGTTTCCACCGGCTTTCCAGTGATTGGCGTAAATCGCCTTATCGTCCTCGATGCGGACAAAGTCGAAACGAGCGGCCAGATCCCGGTCGAATTGGTTAGCGGTAACTACCACTTCCTCATTCTCGGCGAAACGGCGGGCCGTATCTTTCATGATGGCGAATACCTCGGGCAAGGATTGCTCCAGTACCACTTCCATCTTGTCCGTGATGGCTTTCTCGATTTTATCTACCTCGGCCCAGATCGCCTCACGTTCTTCCAGTTCCTTATCCTCGATGCCTTTGCGAAGCTCTTCCACTTGCGCTTTCTCCTCGGCTACGTAGTCCTGGATACGTTGTTTGATCTCATCTGTTTTCGCACGCAACTCGTCGTTCGAGAGTGCCTTGATTGACGGATATACGGCCTTTACCTTATCTACGTAAGGTGTGATTTCTTTAAGGTCACGCTGCGACTTATTGCCGAACAGCTTCGTCATAAACTCATTAAATCCCATGATTCTTATGTTAATTGATAATTGATAATTGAAAATTGAAAATTGAGAGTTCAACTTCCGATTGTCAATGAGCAATCATCGTCTGTTATTACTTTGTTATTTGAATTCAGATAAAATACTTAGGGGAGAACCACCTACCTTTCCCTTCTATGATAATTTTAATTCTCAATTACCAATTTTCAATTCCCAAAGCGGTAGGCTTTGAGTAGCGTTTGGTGGCCTGATTCTTAGCACATGGGTTACCGTGGGGGCTACCTCAGTGGCCTTGACTTCGCGGTAGATATGTTGGGGTTTCAACCCGTTGCCCATAAATACCAGCGGGGTGATAACAGCATTATTGCGTATAATCTTGACTTTTTCTTTCGGATTGTCGAGGTTCACTTTCCAACCGGGTTGCAACTCGATGATCAGATCGCCCCGTCTCAGATGGTGCGTACCTTGACGGAATTTGGCGGTTCCCTCGTTCCAGTCACCTGTAAGCAAGCTTCTACCCGTAGTGACGAGTTGTACGCCACTAAATTCCTGTATGAATTCGGCGGCCTTGTTCTGTAAAGTCGTCAAATCCAGCTTGGCGTCTTCTATCGCCTTGCGGTTCAAGTAGATCTGGTTGTCGTAGTATCCTTGTACCCAGCTGGTATGTTGGCCGTAAATGGCCATCAAGTACATATTAAGCAGGGCTAGACAACGTTTCGGGTGAAACTCGCCACCGTTCACCATCAAGCCGTCCGGATAAGACTCCTCGCTTTTATAATAACCGGAACCGGTGAAGACTACCAATGTATTGGCCAAGCCCACTTTCTTGTCGATCGTATCCAGTAGCTTCTCGATATCTTGATCGAGTTGGTAATACGTATCTTGAATCTCCCGGGTGTATTCCTTGCTCATCGTACCCCGGTAATTGCCCGCGTAGTACGTGATAGACAACATATCCGGGCAACTGCGTGTACCAAACCCTCCGTACTCTAGGAACTGGAGGGCCAAACGATTGATCTCCTTATTGATGAACGGCGAGGTCTTCAGGTTCGGATAGCAGTTCGCAAACTTCTCGCTGAACGTATAGCGGAAAGGTAGATCGTCTAATACGTAAGGAAAGGCATTGTATTTCTCCATTGGAAGGGTAGGAGTCCATACCATGGTTTCCAAGCGTGACACCAAAGATTCCGGGCCGTTATTATAGCGGTCTACGTACCAAGGGATTCCCTTATAATACGTCGTGGTAGCCCATTTCCCGTTGGTGTTATCCATCCAGAAAGCTCCGTTCGCCGCATGTCCGGCGGAAAGGATGGCGCTCTCGGCATCCGGGGCGATGGAATATACGTCGCTTCTTCCTTGAGAGGCGATTTTCAACTCGTCGCCGATCGTGGAACTGAATAAATTCTTGGGCGAATAATTCTCTTTCGTGTAATTACCCAGATATTCGGGATCATTTAAGATCGAGACCTCTTTCTCTTTCTCGAAATCAAATGTCTTATCTCCGGCGATACCGCTGAAGCAAGGGTTGCTTCCGGTAAAAAGAGTCGCGAACGCGCTGGCTTGGTCTATGTCAGAGAACTCGAAGCGGATATTGTTGTACACCAACCCCTCGTTCATCAAACGCTTGAAGCCCCGTTCGCCAAATGTATTATAAAAGTATTCTATATAGTCGCCCCTTAGCTGATCCACAGTAATACATACCACCAATTTGGGGGTACGCAGCTGCGCCTCAAGGTTTGTTACCACGAGGATAGCGATAAGTGACGTTATAATTTTTCTCATCCGATTCTCCATATCTTTCTGTAAACACCCCAACCCGAACGAACCCAAATCGAGGCTACAAGCGGAATAAAGGCACTGTTTAGATGTTGCGGAATGAAATGCCATCCCAGTAACATCAGCGTAAGCGCCGCAAAGTTAATAAAATGATAGTAATATGCAGCCTTCTTCAGCTTTTTTACGCAAAACAAAATAACAGCGATCAAATCGAGCGGCTGTAACCATACCAAAGACCAGTTCGGCCACGTGCAGGGATGGACGGATATGAAGCTAAGAAAGAAGAGGATGACACCTCCGGCTCCGGCTACCGAGAAAAGGACACAATCCACCCACAGGAAGTATTTTTTTTTGCGCCATTCGATCCAAGTAAGCCCTAAAACGATTCCGAACAGAAGCCAAGCGCAGACTAAAGGGGTGAATAAATCCCAGATATCTTTTTCCGGCTCGTCGGCTTCCCCGGCTCCGATCACGTGGGTCTCGCTCACCAATGGGCGGATTGTCCCGTCCGGGCCCGTGATGGTGGCTTTAGAGAACGCTTCTTTTAGATAAGGGGGGAGGAAGAGCATCTCGTGCTGGGTGGCCTCCCGGTCGGTGGGGCTGCCTAGCGCTAGGTCGCATCCGAATGTGAGCCACGGATGGTTTCGGGTACAATAATTAATAAGATCCCGGAAGGTCTGGGATTGATAGGGATACTGATAATCGACGCTCCCGTTGATCTCCTTTTCCAAGATCGCGGCAGGGCGGGTAGCGCAATTATCGAAGAAGAAGTTATAACGATATACCCTGTTCTCCGGCCTGTAATTGATAAGCAGGGCGTCCCATATATGCTCTTTCTCTTCTTGGGTGAGGTTCAATACTTGCTCCGTAATATCGCTGCCCCGCATTTGGTACTCGATCACATAGTCTTGGAAATCGGCCACTCCCAGTTTATAATCCGTCTCTCCTTTGGCGAATCGATAGATAAAATTAGGTTTGGAGAAATCAAATATACCGTAATTGAATATATAATCTATATTTTGCTTGGGATCGTATATGCGTAGAGCGGCATGCCCGTACACGGTGAATACCTCTTCATCGTACGGTGCGCTGGTCATCAGACTGATACGGGCTTCCTCGCTCAGTTTGGGTTGCGCCATCGCCGATAGGGAAAGAATCCCCAGCAGGAATAGAAATATGCTTTTTGTCATTCTCTTCTTAATTATTTGACGCAAAGGTAGATTATTTTTCTTAAACAGTATAGATCGTTTAAGCATAACATATGGCTTTATGTCGAGAAAAGAGATAACTTTGTTTTTATTATAAAGGGAAAAGGAAACTTGGTTACGTCTTTGATTATAAGAGTGTGTCTTATGCTGATATAGGTAGACACATTCAATAACAATAAAATGTGTAATTATTATGCGCAAAAAACATGAGCATTACAGCGAAGAAGAGAAATTGCA